>NZ_JACRSP010000006.1 GCF_014384765.1 Feifania hominis
TCGTATGCGTCGATTACATTGCTATTGTTTGTTGTCTCTCCCCCGCCGAACAAGGCGTAGTTTCCTACGCTTGTTGCTGCGAGGTGCTGCCGTGCCACACTCAGCGCCGTAGCCGTGCCGTAATACACAAGCTCTCCGCCGCTCCAACACGGTCTTGCCACGCCGCCTACTCCAACATAGGCTTTTTTGATCTTTCGGGCTGTGGAATTTACACCGACGTATATCTTCCTGACTTTGCGGGCTATCCCATCCACCCCGATATAAGCTTTTTTTGCCATAGTCTCACCTACTCATAAACAAAGTACAGCACCCCTGTAGGCAGCGCACTTTCACCTGCTGTCAAATCCTCTGTGCCATATCGGTACTTTGCAACCTGCTCGCTGCCCGCAAGCACACTGCCGTCCTGCTTCACCTCAAAGGCGAGTTTTTTGTCAGTCGACGACGTGCCGTTTGCCACAGCGAAGAGTGTGTCCGCATTTGTCTCGCCGTACTTGCCTACGATCGTTGAGTAATTTGCCTGTGCCCGTGTGCCATGTCCCCCCGCGTAGGTGTAAGCCCCAAACGCTGTCGTAGCGTTCCCCGCGGCGTGCGCGCCGACTCCGATTGCCTCGGTGCCACTTCCCTCGGCATGCGAGCACTGACCCTGTGCCTTCGTGCCGCTTCCCTCCGCGTGAGAGTACCGTCCGGACGCCAGCGTTTCATTTCCCTCTGCATGAGCCCCCCACGCATCTGCCGTCGTATCGCGCCCCTCCGCATGGGCATAGTCCCCTGTCGCCGTTGTATTCTGTCCCTCGGCATGGGAGTAAGTGCCCTGCGCCCGCGCCATATAACCCTGTGCATGAGCCTGACTGCCCGATGCAATGCAATACAGGCCGCCCGCAAAAGAGCCGTTTCCTGATGCGTGATTGTAGCGCCCCACCGCGAGCGCAGTCAACGTCCCCGGCTGATAGATGTCGTCAAAGGACTCACCCGAGGTGTTGAATTCCCCTGCTGCGAACGGCGGTGTCACCGTCACGGTCATCTGATCGGCGTCCACCGAGGCCACCGTCTTGACAACGCTTGTCTTCTGCAGACGGAAGTAGAGTGATGACCCCGCTGTGATGCCTGTTACACTGTCCAACCATATGGTGTCGTCTCCGGCGGAAACTGTCCCGCCAAGATTGACATAGTGTTTGCCCGCGGCGGCAAAGTTGCCCACGCCAATTGTTGCGCCATTGCCTGCGGTGTTATCTTCCCCCACCGAAAGTCCCGTCGTCTCAAGCGGTCCTGTCATGGTGTCGCCCGACTTCGAGACACTTGCTGCTTTCGCCTGTTCCACTGCCGCCTCAAACAGAGCCACATGCGCGTCTTCAGCCGCGTCGTGCGTGTCCACATAGCCCTGTGCCTCTGCGCGCGTGGCAAAGTCGCTGCCCACAATGGCCTGTGCCTGCTCCTTGTACCACTTCGCATTGTCCGTGTCCTCGCCGGCGCGGGTGCCGGTGCCGCCGACGGCATAGCTCTTCGAGAGCACCGCGTCTTCCGACGCCTGCGCCGCACTCGACGAGGCCGCCTGCGCACTGCCCGCGGCCTGAGTTCCGCTCGTCTGCGCAGCCGCTGCGCTGCCCGCAGCCGCCGTCTGGCTGGCCTGGGCCGCCTGTGCGCTCTGCGCCGCCGCACTCTGTGAGCCCGCCGCGGCCTGCTTGCTCGCAAGCGCCGATGCCGCCGCTGCGCTCGCCTCGTCCGCCCAGGCCTCGAGCTGCGTCACCACCGACAGCGACAGACGGCTCATCCCGATGGAGTTGTCCCGCAGCGCCGCCGTCACGGTCTTCACATTCCCATCGCCTGTGACGCTCCATGCCACCTCGTCACTGTTTTGAAACGTATATACATTCATCAGCTCTGTCACATTGGTCTCGGTCGAGGAACCGTCCACATTGGTGATCTTCAGATAGACGCCGCCGTCGTGCTCCGTGAGTTCAAAGGTCGCCGGCACTTTCTCAAGCGCCGTGTCAAAGCTCTCGGTGCTGCCGTCTTTCTTGGTGACGGTGATGACGCCCGTCGTGAGATTGACGTCAACTTCCTCCACAAGATTTGCCGTCGCCTGCGAGATAAGCGCGTCGCTCTCAGTTTTGGTATAACGGCCGTCAATGAGCCCCTTGACGCTCGCGAGTGCCGCCTGCACGGTGTTGCCTGCCACACCTGTGATCGTCTCGCTGCCGATCTGTCCCGCTGCCGTCGACGCCTCAAGCTCGTCGATCAGCCCGTTGAGCTCCTGCGCATTCTCATTGAGAAGCCGGTCCCAGTCGGCCTTGAGCGTTGCCGACTGGTCCTGTAAAATATCCGGCTTTGCCCGCCAGATGCTGCGGTTTTCATCCGCTCTTTGAAATGCCATATTGTTCCCTCACTCTCTTAAAAATTCCTGTTGAGCTGCTGTGCAATGGCGTCGGCCTGTTCGCGTGTGAGATTGGCCGCCTGCAGCTGCTCGTCGGTCGGCCTCGCGCCGCCCGCAATCAGATTCATCACCAGACTGAGCGCTGAATCGACGCGGTTGTCCCGATACTGTTCCCGGCTGAAATCGAGGTTCTGCTGGTTCCAGTAGTTCTGGTTTTGCATCTGATTTTCCAGATTCATTTGACTGAGCGCCTTATCGGCGAAGTCAATGGCAAGCTGAAGCTCCTGCGCATCCGCCGCCTGATCGATCTGACGATTGGCCTCCATCTGATTCGCGCCGATCTCATTGAGCGTGTTGCGGTAGGCGGCCGTCGGCGCGAGCAGCGTGCTCTCCGCAAGGCCACCGGTCTGCCCTTTGAGCGCATTGATCTTGTTGAGATTCCCCAGCTCCTTGACTTTCTGCAGATAGGCCTGCTGCTGAAGATTTTTCACCTGCGCCTCAACCGACGCTTTCTGGCTGTTCTTCTGATTCGTCAGAAGATTTTGTGCCTTATTCTGCTGATTTGTAAGAAAGTTTGATGTAGAGCCGGACAGCTCATTGGTTGTCGTCTTTGGGGTAATTGCACCCACGTAATTTCCATAGCGATCTGCAAGAAAGCCATTTTGAGCGTTTGCCCGCTCCAGATTTGCCGTGTTGCTCGCCTTTTCCATACCAGCAGTATCTCCCGCATCCTCTGCGGCCGCATATGCTTTTTTCGCGTCGAGGATGATCTGCTGTGATGATGCCGGCAGTTTTTTATCCGCTTCAGAAAGCTGTAAGCGCGGATCGTTTTCATTCATAATTCTATTCCTCCCCAAATGGGGTACCCCCATTTGGGGACCCCTTTCATTTGAATGTGCGGTTACCGCGAATGAATCGCGGCAACCTGAGGCGCTATCGCGCCAGCTTGCGCTTCGCGCTCGCTCAAATGGGGTACCCCCCATTTGGGGACCCCTTTCATTTGAATGTGCGGTTACCGCGAATGAATCGCGGCAACCTGAGGCGCTATCGCGCCAGCTTGCGCTTCGCGCTCGCTCAAATGGGGTACCCCATTTGGGGACCCCTCTTATTTGATTGTGCGGTTACCGCGAATGAATCGCGGCAACCTGAGGCGCTATCGCGCCAGCTTGCGCTTCGCGCTCGCTCAAATGGGGTATCCCCCATTTGGGGACCCCTCTTATTTGATTGTGCGGTTACCGCGAATGAATCGCGGCAACCTGAGGCGCTTCGTCGCAGTGCGCTCCATTCCCTCAACCTTCGTCGTCGCAAAGTCCGCTGCCTCCGTTTCCGCCTTGCGGCGAAAACCTCGTTCGCTTTGTTGCTCCTCCTCTTCCCCAACGAAACCGTATGTTTCGTTGGGGGCCCCATTGCCGCCCCGCAAGAGGCCGCCGGTCTCGTTCATTTCGCGACTGCTCCTCCTCCCCAACGAAACGTGCGGTTTCGTTGAGGGCCCCAATTGCCGCCCCGCCAGTGGCCGCCAGCTTGCGCTGCGCGCTCGCCTTATCCCTTATGCTTGCCCCGCTCTTTCACCTCAAAGGCAAAAGAGTAAAGGCCGAACGGCTCGCCCACGGCGTTTCGCGCCACCGTGTCTCCTCGGATGCGAAACGCAAACTTGTCAAGCCGCCGCCGTGAGTACTTCTGCGTCGTCTTCTTCGGCGTGCGGTCCGTCGACAGATTCAGATTGTTCAAATCCAGATCGTTCAAATCCAGAAACCCGAACGACACATTGTCCCGCAATACCTCATACCACAGCCCATCCACCTGTACGTCGATCACCACATATGCCCGCAGATATGCCTTCGCCCGCAGCGCCAGATACTTGATCGCCTTGTTGTTGTAAAAGCGGTTGCCCACATACTCCGGCAGCTCCCACAGCCACTCATAGGCCTCGCCGTTGTCGTTGTACGACGCCGACGCCGCCTCATCCGTGTAAAACTTCATCACCCGGCCGTCCTCTGTGCCGAAGTAGAGCTCGCCTGCATCCACCATCCAGCACCGCGCCGGCACATGGTCCCAGTAAAAGGCGTTGTACTGATAGGCGTTGCCCAATACATTGCCCTCGCCCGTCGGGTTCAGCCGGTCAAGCACATATACTGACCCACTCTCACCGGGAACCGCGAGAAGATAGAAGTACTTGTACACACACCCGACCGCCTCTGAGAGGCGCGGCTCGGCGATGAGCTGCCGGTTGATGCGGTCGCCGCGCAGCGTCTCAATCTCATAGCCCGCAATGTCACGGGTGGTGATGGCCTGTACGCCGAGCTGAGTGACAAAGAGAGGCTCGCCGAACTGGGCCGAGCCGTACCGGCACACACATCCCGAGCCCCCCACTACCTTGTCGATGCGAACCTGGGGAATGAGCGCGCCATTGTGGTCCTCGGCATAGACCGAGCAGAGATAATTCTGACCGCTGGCCGGGTCCTTGTGGGCGATGAGCTGGGTGTTGAGCGTCGAAAAGCTCATGACCGCCGAGTTGTCCTGTCCGAGTTCAGCGTACTGGTACTCCCCCCAGAAAGTCGGGTCGGCAATGTCGCTCCAGAAAATCAGATTGGGCGCCTGCGGGTTGCCGCCGAGGAAGATCTGGTTTTCACTGCCGTTGATGCCAAAGGGCTTCATTGCCCGGCAGCCGAGTACCAGAGCGCGCTTTTCGCTGCGGTCTTTGGATGCCGTGATAAAGACGTTGTCTTCGTTTGCCACCGGCGGCGAGGGCGGCGCCGTGTTGAATGTCACAACTCCCGCCACCCGGTCCACCGTAAAGTCGGTGTTCTCCACAAGCTCCTGCTCGATCAGTTCGCCGTCCTGCAGCTTCTCGACCACCGCCTTGACCGGCGTCTCATCCAGATCGCCGAGCAGAAGCTGATACTCCCTGCTCGAGCCGTCACCGGTAAAGTGCTGTTCCCACTTGTTGGTCAGAAAGTTGATCTGTTCATACAGCGTGGCGCTTCCCGCAGGCGTACCGCCCAGCCCCAGTATGGGGGTGCGCCCCTCAACTCTCTTGGCCGTTTCCCCGTCGTAGATAAAAAAGTCCGCCCCGTCGAGAATGTAGAGGCTCTCGCCCGCCTGGTAAAACCAGCTGTGCCCGGCGGCCAGACCGCTGTAAATGAGTTCTGTCTGCGTCTCGCCGTCGCTCTCTGTAACCCGGTAGAGCCCTGTGCCGCAGTGGACAATCATCTCGCTGCGGTAGCGTGTCAGACCCCAGACTGTGTAATTTTGCTCCGGGGAGCTTACGGAGGGTTCCGCAGTATCTTCCCGTAAATCCAGTATCTCGTAATACCCCATTCTGCGCCTGATTTTTCCGTATTCGTCGCGGATCATATTCAGGCTGTTCGGGCTGTACTGGGGCGCGAGGTTGGCCGATGCCTTTGAGAAGTCCACCGACAGAAAGGTGTCGTAGAGCACCGAGGTGCGAGACGCCGTGTTCTCCTGCGAGTATTTAATCATAGTCCCACGTCCCATCCCGCCGCACCGACGCCACACTGTGCGCCGACCGGGCAAGAAGCTCGGCGCGCCGCTGCTCAAACTCGTTGAGAATGGTCGCCGAATAGTCCTCGTCACCGATCTGGCGCAGCTTGCCCTCAATGTAGAGCGGCAGCACGGTGTAGACCTCCGGGTCCACCAGCAGCTGCGTGCTGTCGTCCATGTCGTCGGGGATCTCCTGCGGGTAGAGGTTTACATTGAGGTACCAGGTTCCCGCCCGCTGCTCCGGCACAGCAAAGAGCCGCTCGTTTTCAAGCCGCCACTCGCCCGCTGTGCCGATCCCGCCGGGCGGCACGAATCTCACCTCGCGCAGCCCGAAGAAATCCGGCTCAATCTCGCGCAGGTCGTAGTAATTCCAGTCTCCCCGCTTCTGCGGCTCTCCCGCTCCGGGCGCCGCCTCTCCATCCTGGTCAGCCTCGCCGAGGACCCCATCCGCCGGCTCCTCCGGGACGGGCTGTGTGATCGTCACCGTGCCGGTCACATACTTGCCGGCGGTCGCGAGCAGATTGAGCGCATCGCGCAGCAGCATCGGCATGGCCTTGAGATAACTCGCCACACTCGAGGTGAGGTTGATCTTGCCGCCGTCCACTGCGCGGTCCTCGCCCAAACGCAGCAAAACATTGATACAGAGATCTTTGTAAGTTGGGTATGTCATACCTGTCTCCTTTCTAAAATCAATGGCGCAGGGGCGGCCGTGTGAAACGGCCGCCCCTGCGCCTATTACAAAGCCTCGCCGGTCACCCGGCAGGGCCTTTGTTGCTGTTATATCGTGTTCGTCTGTTGCCGTGAAAAATCAGAATTCCTTTGGCCTCTCAGTCACGGCTCTTCCTCCTGCATTGCCAAAAACAATTCATTTGCCATATTTGTAATATCAGATTCAATCTCTGTTGCCCCACTATCTTCAATACCAAACCAAATCCCTATACCCGGCTCCTGACAAAGTGAAAGAGTAACCCCCAGATATCGAAACTTTCCCCAAAATCCAAACCATCCCTCTGCCTGGCATTCAATCGATGTAGCATATGGCACTTTTTCAAGAAGCTTTAAAAAACGAATAAGATCTTCGTCTTTTTCAAATCCGTTGAAAAAGATGGTTAAATAAATTCTCCAATGGCCAGGACTTGTAGTGCGTGAATAGTATCGATGGAAATAACGCAGCAGCCGCTTTTCAGGAGGTTTCACCATCTGCGGCATATTAAGCTCCAGCAGCCGGTCAATAACACTCTGTCCCGGCCAGGCACCCAAAAGTGCGGCATCCTCACTATCCGCTCCTAACCCGCGTTTTCTCTCCAGTAGAGTATGAAGCCAGTCACCATCCCACGGGTACGGCGTGTCTTCCAAATACGCCGCCCAGTAGCGATCTTTCAGCGCCCGACAGAGCTTTTGAATCAGCCGCTCGCGCTGCTCGATCGCCTGCTTCATCGCGAACTTGAGCGCAAACATCCCATCGCGCTCCTCCCAGAGCTTGCAGAGCTGCCACAAGTACCATGCCCGCCCCTGATAGAGACTCAAACTGTTCTCCTCTGGCTCGTCTGTAAAGCCAAAGTGCTCCGCCAGGCCGTACACATCAAGCCCCGGCACAATCTCCTCACGCGCAGCGAGCACACCGTCCGCAAGTCTGTCGCTGTGGCGGCAGAACTCAAACAACAGTGGAAATTCCTTTGGACGTGATCCCATTTCGCACCTCCTGATTATTTACCCAGCCCCTTTTCAATCAAGCTCTCCATCACAGGGTTTGTGATAAAGATCTCTACAAAGGCGTTTTCCCTTGCCTGCTGAGAATCTTGTCCTTGATTCATCAGTTCCCTGATCAATCTTGCATATTGCGACTGCTCTCCATTCATGGCATAATCACCTACGTTTTCAGCTATCTTGTTGAGAGTTTTTTTACTCAAATCAATTCCCACTTTGGCAAATTTTCTAATCAGTTCATCCTGTATTTTTTCCACATTGCCAGCATTCAGAAACTTGATATGATCTGCCAGCTTGATATCATCGAGAATAACCTCGCTCACCCCCACCGTCACAGCCGCGAAGAGCGCCTGCTCATCGCTGCCGCCGGAGGCCGAGATGCGTGTGGCCGTCTCAGCGGCATTGCCCGACGACAAAACGGCTATTCTCAATGATTTCGGCATTGCCAATGTCACACCAAATTGTCCGGCGTCCATCAGGCCATTCAAAAACGCCGCCTGTTCCGGGTCAAGGCCGTCTATAACGCCCGCGCGGCTGGTCTGATCGAGATGGTAACCAAAGTTGGTCACAGCGTTTGGGTCAATGGAGCGGTCTCTGCCGGTGCGGATATTTTCCGTCATCTGGCCGATGACGCCCAGCATCTGAATCGGCTTGAACACCGGCGACGCCATATTGATCAGAGTGCCCACCACCTTATGATCTTTGCAATACTCATACAGTCCCTCGTTGATTGCCTCCTGCTGCTTGGCGGTCAGCTCGCGCCAGATGCTGTCCATATACTTCTGCGCCGCAGCCTTGCCGCGCGCATCCAACAGATAGGCATAGGTGTCGCGCTGTTCGTCGGTCATGTAGAGATATTCGGAGCGGACCGGATTTTCAATCTCTTCGCTTCTGGGCTGCCAGTCGGGGTTTTGAAAGCTGAACTCCACCGGGTTGCCCACATCAACAGAGAAATAGCCATAGCTGTCCTTGTTCGGCGTGGCATCGTATGCCTCCTGCGCGGTGAGCGTCTTCTTACCCGCCGCCTTATAGGGGGCATAGTAGGGGTCCTTGCGCGCGTCGCGCTCGGTCAGATAGGCGCGATAGCTGTCCTCCCTGCGTTCTCCCGCGATCTTGTTCTGCCCGATCTGGCTTTCCAGCGCCGAAACGATGTAGTCGATCTTGCCCTTCCGGTTTTGATATTGCCGATACTGCTCAGCGTCGGGCGCCTCAACGCCCGCTCTCATGAGGTCGGTCTGCGATACATTCGCCGCAGAGTTGTACTGCGCGGTGAGCGCATTCCCCTCAGCCCCATAGCGGGCAATCGCATCCCGGAGCTTTTTGTTATAAACCTGTTCATCGTAATATGCCTTGAGATAGGCGATCTCCTCCGGGTCCTCCGAGATGTCGTAAATGGCGCTCTGATATCCCTCGCCCGGATTGAGCCGGTAGGCGGCCGCCGGGTCGGGGCTCTCCAGAATATAGTCGATCAGCGCAAGTTTGCTGTTGTTCTGCTCGAGCATGTACTCGAGCGCCTTATACTCCACATTCCGGTCGGTGAGATGCAGCCCGGTGTTTTCAAGTTTACTCAACTCGCTGAGGATTCTCTCATTCGACTTCTCGTACATAGCCCGGTCGTTGATTGCCTGTGTGACAAGGGGGCTTTCCCCCTTTCGCTCCTCGCGGGTGCCCCGGTCGCTCTCGTCCGCCTTGAGCTGCGAGAAATTCCACGGGTCGCGCTGGCTCCAGTCGGTCGACATGCTGGTGTATTTTACTTTTGTCGGGTCGAGCTCTTCCATCTCTGCAAGCTTCTCGTTGTTCTGCCCGAGCATGTATGCGAGCGCGTCATACTCCAGTTTGTTCTTATCCGAATTGTCGCCCATGTTCTGCATGGTTTGAAGAACCCACATTCGGTTCCCCAGCTTTTTGTTTGACTTTTCATACATCGGCCGGTCGTTTCGCGCCTGCGTCACAAGCGGGCTCTCGCTTCCGCGCGCCGCTTCCACGCCCCGGTCGCTCTCGTCCGCCCTGTACTGCGAAAGATTCCATGGGTCGCGCTGCTCCCAGTCGGTCGACATGACGCCCGACTGAATGCTCTCTTTTCCATCCCGGCGATCGATCGCGTTGCGGTTTCGCGCATACTGCTGCTCAAGTTCGCCAAGACGGGTTTTCATCTGCGCCGCATCATCGTAAATACTGGCGTTGTCGATCATGTCCCTGAGCATTCCGATCTCTCTGGAAAGCTCTTCTGTCTCAACATCCAACTTACCCCGTTTTGTCACTTTCATCATACCATACCTTTTTTCTGTTGTAACCATATTTTTACAGGCCCCGGGAGTTGCACCCGGCCGTCCTGCCCCACCGAAGCCGCAGCTTCTGCCGCAGCCCCTGGGATGGCCTGTATGAAAGGGCGGCCGAAGCCGCCCCCAATATCGCAAATCGTGCTCTGCCCGGGCAGATTGCCCTGACCACTTCGCCAGGCGCTCTCTGTTACGGCAGCACCACAACCGCGGCTTTGAGTTTGACGTCATCGGGCACAACCACGGCGCAGCCCTTGTTCTCGCCGGTCACATTTTTAAATGCGCCCGAATCGAGGGTCATCGCCACAATGGCCGAAGCCGCAATGTCTCCGGTTGCGAGATCGACAACGCCCTGAATGCCGTTGCCCTTTTTCACCACTGCGCTGTGCGCCGCGGCGGTGTCGGTGTTCTGAAACAGCAGAACCGTCTTTGCGTCCTGCTCCTGCATGGGAATGGAAAAGCCGTCGGCCGCCGCAGTCGCAGCGGTAAACGCGACAGCTGCGGAAATCTCATTGACGTCCGCCATCTTCACAGGTGTGATTTTTGTAATTGCCATACTTGCTCCTTTCCCCCGCGCATTCGCGCGCGGGAGCCCTTTCAATTTTGATGTGCGGCGACCCGGGGAACCCGGGCCGCCTAGGCGCTATCGCGCCAGTTCGCCTACCGGCTCACTCACCCCCGCGCATTCGCGCGCGGGAGCCCTTTCAATTTTAATGTGCGCGGGGCCGAAATGAATTCGTCCCCGCTGGGCGCTCGTCGCAGTGCGCTCCATTCCCTCAACCGGCTTGTCGCCGGTCTCGTCCATTTCGCGACTGCTCCTCTTCCCCACGGGAACTGCGGTTCCCGCGGGGGCCCCATTGCCGCCCCGCAAGGGGCCGCCAGTTCGCCTGCCGGCTCACTCACCCCCGCGCATTCGCGCGCGGGAGCCCTTTCAATTTTAATGTGCCCCACTCGGCGGGGCGGCTTCGCCGCTAACACCGCCTCGGGGACTAGCCTGCAGGCGTCGCAGTCCCCTCTTTAAGCGTACTTCACGTTCATCACAATCATCTCTTTGGGCCGGACGATCTTGCCGTCAAAGAGAACAAAGCCCTTGACCGCATCTGAGAAGCTTCTCTCCGGGCGGTAGGCCTCGGTGTGGGTCATGGGGTTGACAAACGCAATCGCACGGTCGGTCTTGAGCTGAATCAGGTCGCCGCCCGCGGCGCTCTTCGCCACATTGTTCGACATCTTGACAATGATGTTGCCATAGCGGCCCACAACGCCGTTTTTGAGCATGTCGCTGTTGTCGGTGTCAAGGCGGTTGTAAGCCTGACGCAGCAGCATGTAAAAGCGCGGCGAGACGGTCAGCGTGACCTTGGTGCTCTGCTTGACGTCGTTCTCCCAGAGTCTCTGCTGGGCGGCGTCGATCTTCTCCATGATGTTGTCCTTGGTGACCTGATAGGCAGTGGCCTCGTCAAGCAGGGCGTTTTTCGCCTTTGCCATGTCGGCGATGTACTTGTCCATCTCGTTTGCAAGACCCTCCGAGGTCTCTTTCGAGAGGGCGTCCATCACGCCGCCGGAAGACTGGCGCTTGTCGATGTCATCCACCTTGTAGTTGAAGTAGGCGATCTGGTTGATCGGCATCAGAACCGACGTATCCTCGACGGTCTCCGGCGCCTCAAGCGCAATCTCCTTGTTGGTCGTGCGGGTGATGGTGGGCTTGCCCACGCCGAGAATGCGCACACTGTCGCCCATCTTCTTCACATCGCCCTCGTACTCGCGGTTGGTGTTCTCCACAAAGACACAGGCGCGGTCGAGCTCTCTGCTGATCGCCTCTGCCCATACGGTCGGAATAAAGTTTTCATATGCCATGTTTCATTACCTCCATTTGCTCATTGATTTTCTGATTTTGTCAAAATTTCGGCTCACATCGTCCTGAGACATGCGCCTGACGTCCTCCCGGGTGTAAAAGCCGCTCTCGGTCTTGCCCGTGGATTTCGCCGAACCCATGGTGGGCGGTTTCTGTCTCTGTGTCGCGCTGTGAGCGGACTGCATCGCCTCATAGGCGACCAGAGGATCGACCCCCATCGCTCGCAGACCACAGAAATCAAGACCCAGGTCGTTCACCGATTCGGCCCGGCAGTCCGGGTGAGCGGCGCGGATGATTTCAAGGTCGTCGCTGTAGAACCGGCTGAAGACCTGATCGCGCAGAAAGTCGTTTTCCTGACGCATGGCCTCCCACTGCGCGCTCTGTCCTCTGCGCCCGTTCTCTTCACCTGCGGAGCGAAGCCTGCGCGCCTCCCGGCGTGCCGCCTCCATCTCCCGGCGCAGATGTGCAAAAGCGGCGTCCCGCTCCAAATCCCGCTGCTGCTCTCCCTCAAAGGGCTGCACCGTGCTGTCCTGTGCAGTCTCGTTGCCGCCCTCCGCCTGTCCGTCCGGCTTCGACTCGGTCTGCTGTGCCGCGTTGTCAATGGTGCTGTTGGTCTCAGGGACAGCGGCCTCCTGACTGTTTGCGCTTACTGTTTCGTCCAACTGTATCTCTCCTCTCTTTTTGTTTGGATTTTTACGCGTTCCTGCGAAATGGCGCCCCCTGCGGGGCAAGAAAAAAGCCGCGGCAGGGCTCACGCGCCCCGTCCCGGCATGAAAAAGGCAGGGCGCTCTCGCGCTCTGCCTTTTGGTGTTCTGTTGGTTCATCCTTGCCCGCAGCGATCTCAGCGGCGGCTTGCTTCACCGCGTCAAATGGGATAGTGCGGCGCCGGAAAGCTCTTTTGGCTGCCCATCGTCATCCAGCGCAATTGCTCTCCGGAAAACACTTTCCCCCAACGTCTACCCGAGTTCCGGGTCATAGGGAATCGTCCACTGGTCAACTCCCCCATGTAAACTGTAGTCGATTGATAATGACCCGCTAAGGTAAATGGTATCTCCGATCTTTCCGTCAAATTCTATATCCTCAACGACGACAGCGTCTCCCAATCCTCTGATTTCACAAATTAAAATATCCGGCGCTGCAATGTTCAACACTTTTGCTTTTGCCCAAATCGCAGGACCATCTCTTTGGATAAAATCAGCGTCAACTCGCGTTTGAAAAGGTTCGCAGAGAGCGGCCCATTCAATATAAGGTTCTGTCAGAATAACACATCCCTGCTTTACTTCATCCGCCCTGGTGTTAGTCAATCCATTTAGAAAATTAACAATAAGTTCGTTGTCTCCGTTGAGCAATCTGATCTTGGCGTCTGTTTCCATTGTATCAGTCGTGGCCCAGGTGACTAAGTACTTCCTCATCTTATATCCCACTCAAATCGATTAATCTGTTCCCTGCTTCACGCATCCAGCAGAGCTTTTGCCAAGTTCTGAACCTCCTCTACTGTAAACGAGAAATCGGATGGATCTCATCTAACATCTACCCAAGTTCCGGGTCGTAGGGGATCGTCCACTGGTCAACTCCCCCATGTAAACTGTAGTCGATTGATAATGACCCGCTAAGGTAAATGGTATCTCCCATGTTCCCATTGTATTTTATATCCTCAACGACGACAGCGTCCCCTAACCCTTTAATTTCACAGATTAAGACATCCGGCGCTGCAAAGCTCAGCACTTTTGCTATTGCCTTGATCCCTGTTCCTCTTTGGATATAGCCCACATCATCCGGCAACTCAAAAGGGTCACAGAGATGTGCCCATTGAATATACAACTCCGTATCAATGATATCACTCTCATGGCCAAATAGTCTGGGGTTTTTGTTCAGACTTAAAAACTCTACCACGCCGACACAATAGCTCCGTCCGGTCTTCAAATCCACCAGGTCAGCCACGGCTCTTACATCGAAATCATCCTCAGGCTCCACATGTTGCACCAGCATCTTGCGCATCTTATTTCCCTCCCTGATTACTATATCTGTAGAAGTCATCTAAATTCATTGGGATTACTGTTCCAATCAGACCATGATTCCAAATAATAACTGTGCCCTTTTGGGGATTGTTTACCGACGGTAAATACACAAATCGGTTTGACCCATTTTTAATCTGTTCTCCATTTCGCGACGCATCCAGAAGGGCTTTTGTTAGGTTCTCAGCCCCCTCTGCCGTATACGAGAAATCGGATGGGGCTCGCCCAATGTCTACCCAAGTTCCGGGTCGTAGGGAATCAT
Organism: Feifania hominis; assembly: GCF_014384765.1. Lineage (NCBI taxonomy): Bacteria > Bacillati > Bacillota > Clostridia > Eubacteriales > Feifaniaceae > Feifania > Feifania hominis. The sequence goes on from NZ_JACRSP010000006.1 coordinate 13,985, forward strand.
CCAGTTTTTCACAGTATTATTTTCATAATAGTCAATCGACAGGGAGCCATTTAGATAAATTGTTTCTCCAACATTTGCGTTACCGGTAAGGTCATCTACAATGATTCGGTCAGCAAGCCCTTTGATTTCACAAATGAGAACATTTTCCGCCGCTCTTTCAAGCACTTTTCCCCTGGCTTCAATATACGGTGATTCCCATTTTTGAACATATTCCATGCCTTTTGAAGTCTCAAACGGTTTGCAAAGATCGGCCCATTGAATATAAAACTCCGAATCAATGATCTCGCCTTCGTGGCCGTATAGTCTCGGCGAAGTGTTCAACTCGAGCATCTCTACCAAATCAACACAATAGACACTCTGTGTCTCCAAATCTCTCAAGCACGCCCGAACTTCCGCTCCAAATTCATCCTTGAGCTCAACATGTTCTACCAGTAATCTGCGCACTTTATTTCCCTCCCTGCCTGTGTTTTTCCCGTACCAATCTGATCACCATTCAACCCAAGAAAACACTTTCCCTCAATGTCTACCCGAGTTCTGGGTCATAGGGAATATCCCACTTTTCCGGCAGACCATGTTCACTATAATCAATCGACAGTGACCCCCATATATAAATGGTATCGCCGACTTCTCCATCATAGTGCATGTCGTCCACAATGATACGACTGGAAAGTCCTTTTATTTCGCAAACTAAAGTATACTTTGACGCTATAGCAAGCACTTTAGCTTTTGCGTAAATTCCAGGGCCTTTTCCACATACGTAATCCACATTTTCAGGTGTTTGAAATGGTTCACACAATTCAGACCATTCAATAAAAAGCTCTGTTGTTATTACTTCATTCTCACAAAGTCGATGTTTCCCATCTGAATTTGGGTAATCAAGCACCCCCACGCGAAATCTGCTTCCCGTATGCAAATCTATCAAGTCTGCAAAAGATCTGTCGTCATCAGAAATGTCGGTATTCATTACAAACATCTTACGCATGGTATCCACCCCTATCTATCATACTGTTTATAAAATTTATCTTTTGTTATTGGTATGACGGTTCCCAGTTGATCTCCATTCCAGATAACGGCGATTCCAATATTGGGGTGGCTCATTGAGGGATAGTGCACAAAGCGACTACCGCCTTTTTAATCTGTTCCCCGCTTCCCGCATCCAGCAGAGCTTTTGCCAAGTTCTGAACCTCCTCTACTGTAAACGAGAAATCGGATGGATCTCATCTAACATCTACCCAAGTTCCGGGTCGTAGGGGATCGTCCACTGGTCAAGATTATGGTGTTCATGATAGTCAATAGAAAGCGATCCTGCTACATAGATGGTTTCTCCCACCTTGTCTGTGTACACCAGGTCATCTACAACAATTCGATCAGCAAGCCCTTTGATTTCACAAATAAGAGTATCCTTTGCCGCTACAGCCAGCACCTTTGCCTTTGCCCAGATTCCAACTCCCCGCTGTATATAGTCCACATCATCCGGCACATCAAAGGGCTCACAGAAATCTGCCCATTCAACATACAACTCCGTATCAATGATATCACCCTCATGGCCAAATAGTCTGGGGTTTTTGTTCAGACTTAAAAACTCTACCACACCGACACAATAGCTCCGCCCGGTCTTCAAATCCACCAGGTCAGCCTTGGCTCTTACATCGAAATCATCCTCAGGCTCCACATGTTGCACCAGCATCTTGCGCATCTTATTTCCCTCCCTGATTTTTATATCTGTAAAATTCATCTAAATCCATTGGGATTGCTGTTCCAATCTGATCATTGTTCCAAATAATAACTGTGCCTTTATTTGGATTGTCTGCCGACGGAAAATACACAAAACGGTTTGAGCCCCTTTTAATTTGCTTCCCGCTTCGCGACGCATCCAGAAGGGCTTTTGTCAAATTCTCAAAGCCCTCTACCGTAAACGAGAAATCAGAAGGGTCTCTCCCAAGCCGCTTAGCAATTGACACCAGCCTGCGGGAATCCTCTTTCTGATACTTTCCCAAAAAATGCGTCACACCCTGGTTTTTCCCATCCCGGTTTGTTCCCCAGTATTTGGAATAGCGCGAGTGCAGAATGTCCTCTTCTTTCAAAGCGGGCTGTTCTTCTGCTCCCATTGTATCAAAATCGTCCATGCCGTCAAGAGCGATTCTGTCTCTGCCCGCTCCGCCTCCGCGGCTTTCGCCGCCCGCGCCTGTGCGCTCCATACCAGCTGGCAGGTTCGTGTAATCTTCCGCTGTGCGCTCCTGTATGATCCGCGACTGCGGGCCGCTGTATCCATCTGCGCGCCCGGCGCCGCCTGCGCGGCTCATCCCGCCGCCGCCCGTTCGCGCAGGGCTGTCCGAGATCGTTGACAGTCCGCTCCTATTTACCGCTGTGTCGTTTGAGAGAGCCTTTTCCAGCTGTTCCAAATAGGCCCTCGTCGTATCCGGCAGACGCCAATCCGGCGACTGTTGCCGCAGATATTGCCTGCTGTGCAAATCTTCGCCCTCGTATTTGGGCAGCGTTCTCTCAAACTGGCCGCCCGGCGTCTGAGCGCCGCCCGAAGACTTCCCACCCGGCCACGAGATATGCGGCAGTCGCCACTTTGGCAGAGGCAGCGGCAGCGGGACCGGCAGAGGCAATCCTCCAGTGCCCCGCTCGGAGTCACCAGGGAAAATGCGCCGATTATTCCGGTCATCTCTTCCGGCGCCGCCGTTTCCCGCGCTGCCGCCTCCTCCTCGTGCAGGCAGTCCCCTTGCAAAATATTCGGGCTGCCAGTCTTCCTCCTGCGTTGGTGTCCTCCCGCTCGCAAAATACGGCGGCTGCCAGTCCTCCTCCACCGTGGGACTGCCTGCACTGCGCTGTCCAGCGGTTGTATCAAAGCCCGTCGCAAAATAACTGGGCTGCCAATCCGCCAGACCGTCTTCCTGTTTTTTCTTTGTCATCTTCATCCCCCTGCTCCACAAGAAAAGGCAGGGCGCTCACGCGCTCTGCCTTTTGGTGTTCTGTTGGTTCATCCGTGCCCGTAGCGATCTCAGCGGCGGCTTGCTTCACCGCATCGAATGGGATAGTGCGGCGCTGAAAACCAGTGTAAATACTCGTCGTGACACCTTTTAAAATGCTCTTTCAGCTCCCCGTTGTCATCCAGCGAAATCGCTTTTTTTGTCTGCATATTAACCGCCCTGATCGGAATAAGCCTGTCAAGCGTCCTGAGATCCTCGAGCAGGATATCCACCGTATTCTCGTGGTTTGGCTTTGCAATCTGTATCTGCACCGACTCACGATCTTCATAGGGCCTATCCGGCCTCAGAAGATCGGCAACCGATTTGCCCGCTTCCCGCCTATGTCTTTCATGCTCCATCAGCTTACGCAATTCGTTGCGCAAAGCGATCTCAATGATGCCCCACTCACAGATTTTTTCAAGATACTGATCGGTACAGCTCTCTCCAACAGGCTGATAGCCCATGTCGTTCCAGTAAGAGAACAACTGCTCTCTGTCAATCATTCGGGTAGGCTCTATTTTGATTCGGTATGCTTCCAATCCCATGTGTTTTTCCTCCTCTTCCTGGCAAAGCCTCTTTCCAATTGGGCAACCCGATAGGGCCTGATTGATCTACTACTAAGATTTTAACTGGTATTCCGGTCAATTGGCTGGCAGCAAATCTGTGGTGTCCATCCTGAATATAAAAGCCTTTGCCAGGCACAAAGTAAACTTCTACCGGTGGAATGTCAACACCCGCTTCCAGCATTTCTCTGTAGTCATCCACTCGGTCAAGATCAATCCAATCCTGTGCGTCAACTCAATACGTCTTAACGTCCTGCTCTGGATACATATCACTCATTTTACCACATTATCCCTATGTATCCCACCGTCAGATTTTCTCCACAGCGGTCTCACCGCCCAGTCCAATCAGCCGGAGGTACTGCTCCCTGCCGCAGCGCGGGCAGTAGAGGATCTGCGCCCGCCAGACAGCGCCGTCGCGCTCCTGCGCGGGGGCGGGGCGGATCATCAGCTCACAGAGCCGGTGTCTGTCACAGTAGTAAGTCAATTCGCCACCCCCATCATCTCAGTCGGAAGCGCCGCCGCGGCCTGCTGCCCGGCTGCCTGCTGCGGCATGCCCGCGGACGCTTCGGGCGTACCTGCGCCCGCGCCCGTCGCGGCGGCTGCCTGCGTCGGTGTCGCGCCGGTATCCGCGCTCTCCCCGGCCGGAGCCTGTGCCCCGGTGCCGGACGAGCCCGCGCCCATGGCCTTGGTCAGCTCAATGAGCTTGCTCGCCGCAAGCTCGCCCTGTTTGGCCTTGTCCTCGAGCTGGGCGGTTCCGGCGCGCTTCTGTATGATCTCCCGGAGCTTCTCTCTCGGAATGCTCGCGTCGTCGTCGAGCGCCTCGACGAACTCCTCAAACGTGATGGCGCCCATCGTCAAAAGCTGCGTCAGCCCGGACTCCTGCGCGAGCTTGCTGTAGGGGTTGTTCGGCGAAACGTCCACACGCACGTCGGGGCGCATGTCGCGAAGTTCCTTTGCGGGCACTTTTTCGCGGGTCTCTTTGCTGTCTTCCCCGTCGTAGATGAGCTCAACGCCGTTCGGGTTGTAAGCCAGCCACATGTCCACCCAGATGAGCGCCACATCCTCCACCCACTGGCGAAACGCCGAGACCTGCATGTTGACGCTCAGTGTCTTCGCGTCGCGCGCCGCGTTGATCGCCGCGCCCGAGGCGAGCTCGGGGTTGACGTTTTCCAGGCTGTCGCCCGCGCCCGAGAGCTCGCGGGTGAGCTGTGCGAGCTCCTGCCAGATGCTCTTGGCATGGGGCGAGATGTTCGCCGGCTGCAAATATGCCACCACATTGCCAATGCCCTGACCCGTCATATCGCGAACGGCAATGTTGCTGTCCGGGTAGCTGAGCTTTTTGACGTCGTCCGGCGAGAGCGCCCCCTCCTGATACACCTTGTGCGGAAAGGCCGAGGCCTTGACCGCGCTCTCAAAGCGGTAGAGGTTCTTGTTGACGGAGATCTGGTTTGGAATCTTGTCCCAGATGTCGCCCACACCCCGCGCCGAGCCTTTCTTCGGCTTCCATGAGTACTGCGCAATGGGGTAGAGCGTCAGCCCCTCAATCCGCGTCGCCGGGTGATACAAAACGTTCTTCGTCGTCTTGGCAAACCAGACCTCGCCGTCCTGCTTCCAGAGCTTCATCACCGAGATGAGCTTGCGGTCGTTTGCCACCTCGCGCTTGATGCCAAGCTGGCCGGTGGTGTCATCATCCGAAACAATGCGGCCGATCTCCTCCTGCGCAAGGCCGTTTTCGCGCGCCTCGCGGCGCACCTGGTCAACATACCGCCGCTGAATGATGAGCAGATACGGCTGCTCCTGAATGTCCGGGTTGTTCTCATCGCCGAACATGATGTTGGTGCAGTCCAAAAGCTCCATTTTGAGCTCATCCCCGCCGTCGTAAAACCAGGCGAAGCTGTCGCCGCTCACAAAGGCATTCTGCAGAATGTCCCACTGGTAGCGGTCGAGCTTGACACGCTCCCAGGTCTTGGCTGCAAAGCGGCTCAGACGCTCACAGAGCTTCAGTCTGCGCGAGCGCTGCTCGTCGTTTCCCTCAAAGTTCATCGAGGTATAGCGAATGGACATGGTATTCTGGCCGACCAGCGCCGTGGAGTTCTTCATGATGGGCTGCAGGATGTTCAGCTGTGCCGGGCGCTCATCTCCCGACTTGAGCCCGTGCCACTGGTCGCCCTCCACCATGCGAAAGCACTCGTCCACCCGGCTGTAGTAGCCGTCTGCGTTCAGGTAGTCCAGACCCTTTTGATATTCGTTCCAGATGTCGTCGCAGTGCACTCCGCTCAGCTCGTCCTCGCGTGCTCCGCTCCCTCCGCCCAGCTGACTGCCGGGCATCCGTCCACTCCGCCGCTCGTCCTCTCCCCACAAAGCCTGCGGGCTTTGCGGGGGCCCCCCATTGCCGTCACGCAGTGACCCGTTACGCAGGGGGCCTGTTTTTTTCTTTTTCATTCTACATCCTCCTCGTCCTCGTGCGCTCCGCTCGTCCTTTTCCCCAGCGAAACTGCGGTTTCGCCGGGGGCCCCATTGCCGTCACGCAGTGACCCGCCCCGCAAGGGGCCTGCCTGTTGCTTTTTTCTCATTCTACATCCTCCTGTTTCCTGCCGGTACCATAGTTCTCAATATTGTCATGTATCGCTCTGGCTCGCGCCTCGTCGCAGTGCGCTCCGCTCAGCTGCGTCGGCTGATCGCCGGCTTCGTTCGCTGCGCGACTGCTCCTCCCCAACGGAACCGCGGTTCTGTTGGGTGTTCCATAAAATAGGGGCCTCGGCCCAATATTCAGCTCCCGTCTCACACGGCGCCCGGCGTGATACCCCAGCGCAAACGCAAAAAAAGCTGCCCCCGGCAGCAGAATACACAAAATCAAAAAGCCAATTTCAAACATGTTGTCTCTCCTTTCACTGTATGAAAAAGAGCGCTCCCCCCGAGGGGTGCGCTCCAGTCCATTTTTAGTTGCTTTATTCGGCCTGTTCAGGGCGTGTCAGCCTGCTCAAGGCGCAGACTGCCCACCTCAAACGCTCCGCCGCGGTACTTCACCTCACCGCGCAGCGCGGCCGCATACTCCAGAACGCTGCTCGGCCACTCGGTCTGCATGCAGGCGACCGGCTGTTCAACCGTCATGGTGCCGTCCTCCTCAAGCCGAAAGCGCAGCGAATCGGCGGGCCCAACCTCAAATTCCCACTCCCAGATCGGCTTTTCCTCGCCGCAATCCGCACTCCCGGAAAAGTCGATCTCGGCCGTGATCTCCTGCCCGTCTCGGCGGGTCGTCAGCGTGCGAACCGCCGAACCCTCCTCGCCGGGCAGCGCCGTCACGCTCAGCTCACCGCCCCGCTGAAAGACCCTGTAATACCCCACGGAATTCAGATGAGCCGCCAGCGTCAGCGACTCGCCGTCCCGCTCCAGCATCCAGAGCTGGCTGTACTGCGGTACCCCGTCCATGCCCCAGGCGGCATACTCGTTTTCCCCGTCGCCGTCGTAGTCATGGCACTCCATTTGAAACATCTTCCAGTGGGGTTCTCCGTGCTCAATCTCCGGCAGATAGCTCACCGTCCGGCCGCAGACCGCCGCCACGCCGCGCTCTTCAAACACCGCATAAAAGCTGACCTCTCCGTCATCGTACAGCAGCGGCAGCTTTGTCTGGCGCATCCGCCCGTCGAGTGTAACATCGAACACGCGTCCCGGTTCATTTTCCCCGGCACGCAGAAGCTCACCCGCCGCCTGCTCAATCACAAGCGCATCACCGCGCTGCGCCGAACAGCCGCCAAGTGCGAGCGCTACCGCCATTGTCAACGCAAACAGCCTCAATCCCCTTGGCAAATCCGTCAGCTCCTAACCAATGTATTTAAAAAAAACATGATTACCGATCGTAATAGGCTCTTCAATCGGCTTATCCGCATAGGTTCTCCGGTCCGGATCATAGTGATTATAAAACTGGTTTTTTGTCCGATACTGCGTATAAGTAGAAATGGGACTTTTATACTGTTCAGCCAATACGCCGTCTAAAATATCATCGGCAAGTTCGAGCGCATTCTTCCATCCTTCGCTGTCATAGTCAATATAAAAAGACTGCACATTACCACCTTCGCCGCTGAGCGCGGTAAATTGTCCCGGTTCAGACACGATATCCCAGTAGTTCTTCTTTGTATAATTTTTCTCAGCCGGATTGTGATAGTTCTTTCGATTATAAATTGTAAATGCTACCGGGAGCTGCTGATCCGCATGTGTCTGTTCGCCATAGATGGTACGAGCGATCAATTCTCTTATATCAAAGACATTATTCATAAGATATTCTCTTCGCTCGCTCGGCTCCATACTTTCAAATTTGCCACTTCCAGGTTCGCCCAGAATATTTTTTGAATATTGCTCTTTGGTTACCAGCTGCTCATTTTTGCGGCGTTCATTCATATTGTACTGCTCGGAACCATCTGTCGACATACCGCCCGGTCGATACTGCTCCGACCAGTCTGTGGACATGCCGCCCCTGTCAACCCAGCCTGTATTCGTACTGTCGTCAAACCCGGCAGGCTCCTTTTGAGTGCTTAAGAGAGCATCTCTCCAAACACCCCTGCCAACAGGATTCTTTTGATTTGTGTTGCGCCCATTTTTTACTATTTTATCATAAAATTCATTATTCGCCATCTTATTTTCTCCTGTTTCCGTATTAACCACTTTTTATATCGCTTCAATCTTTTCTCTTCCCACCGGTTCGTCCGGCTTGAAGATGGAAAACGCATAGTGCGGCTCCGGCAGCGGAACCTCCGCCGGCCGCGGCCTGCCCGCGAGAAAGTATCGCAGCGCATCCGGCCCGTGGGTGTGCTCGTGCGGCTCGTCCGCCACATCATTTGGGTTGTGTTCATCGTGCTGCAGCGCCGGCAGACATCGAATCAGATTCGTACACCCCTCGAATATGTGAAGCCGGGCGGTCTTCTTCCCGTCCATGCCCACGACCGGCTTGAGCCATTCCTTGAGATTGTACCAGCCCTGTACCCGGTTGTTGTCCGCCTTTGTCAAAAACACGCCCTGCTCCGCGAACAGCTCCGCCGCGCTCTTGCCTGTCTCCTGCCGCCGGTTCCACAAATCCGGCGGCGCAAAAAAAGCGTCGATGTCCTCCCCCTCGTTCCGCTCCCGTATCGCCTTTGCCGCGTCTGAGATAATGAGACCGCTGCGGTACAGCTCACGGTACACCCACGCATCGCCGCGCTCGTCCACCGCGATGCAGTAGCCCGCCAGCATGTCGAGCCCGTAGTCCATCGTGAAGTACCGCCGCCACCCCTCGGGAATCGCAAAGCCCTTACACACATGAAGCTCTCTGGAAAACTCCGGGAAGTACTGCCCCGCGAACACATCCCAGTCGCCGTCGAGCCACGCCCTGCGCAAGTCCTCCGGCAGAGCCTCCAGCATCTGCACATACCCCGGGTCACGCTCCAGCAGCGCTTTGTTGTCGTAGACTCTGGCCGGAATAAATGTGTAGTCCTCCGGGTTTTCTCCCGGCCCATACTGCCGGTCGATGAAGAGACGCCTGACCCACTCGTGCCCTACCCCTCCCGGGTTGCAGGTCAGGTAGAAGCGCTTGGGAAATTCATTTGCCCCGCGCAGACAGGCCGTCAGCGTGTCAAACTGGTACTTGGTGAAATGGGTCGCCTCATCCATGAAAATGGCGTCAAACTCCTGTCCCTGAAACTGGTTGACGTCGCTCTCGCTGTCGCAGTACCCAAAGCGGATTCGGCTCCCGTTCGGGAATAAAAACGCCTTTTCCGTCTCCTTGTATTTCGCCACACCCCCAAGCTCGCTCATCATGGGCAGAATGTGATTCTCCCGCAGCTCGGGGTAGGTCTTGCGCAAAATGAGAAGCCGAATGCCCGCGTAGCGCACAGCCATGAGCTTTGCCTTCTGTCTCACAGCCCAGCTCTTGCCGCCGCCGCGCGCCCCGCCATATGCCACAAACCGTGTGCGCGCCCGAAGAAAGAGAAGCTGCTTCTCGTTTGGCTGCTCTATGATTTTGACCACATTGACCCTCCAGCAATTAGTTGATGTTCGTTTTTAACTGTGACCACTTAAAAACGAACCGCTGAACTGCTAAGTTCAGCCTGCGCCTGTCGACTTGGCTTCACAAAGCATTTCATGCGTGTTTCTCATTTGGTTGTTCGATAATCTTGACCACATTGACTCTCCCCAAGTTGCCCCGCCGCAGGCGGCTGCCCCACCGCAGGCGGTTGTCGCGCCGCAGGCGCTCATTCCGCCAGCTCCCGGGCCTCTGCGCCGAGCACGAACTGTACCACCGCGTCAAGCTCGCCGTCAATGGGCTGTGGCGATTTGCCGTATACGCGGTTGAGAACTTCCTTTGCCGCATCCAGGCGCATGCTGTAGCTTGCCTCTTCGCTGGTGATGGTCTCAACAAGCAGCTGCGCCGCCTGTACCGTCGCGCCTTTCAAAATTGTCTTGACCTCGTCAGGCACTTTCGGCCTGCCGCCCGGGTTGCCGGACTCACCCTTTACAAAGCGTCCCCGTCTGTCCCGCTGTGCCATTGGCTCACCTCCATAAAAAAGCCGCTCTTCTCAGAGCGGCCTTCCTGCTGTATTTCTTTCCAGTTTATATCTTACCACAGGTCCATACTTACATTCTATTACCTCTTTTACCCCTGCGCATATCCTACTTCAAATAGGGCCTGAGCATCTCAATCTCATCATCCAGTGTCACATCTTCCTCATGATGCCATGGGCAACGGTTAAACTCGGCAATCCAGTTCCGGTCTCCCATCAAAAGCGACTTCCAGTAGTTTTGAAGCGTTAGTGCTTGAAGTATCAACGCATCCCGAATATCATCATCGATATATCGAACTTTTGATCTCTCTCGGTCTGCGCAGGATAATGCAATCAAATTGACAATGTCTCTGCGGTGATACTTTCCGTTGGAACCTTTTTTATAATAATAGAGCTTCACATAATCAAAGGTATAAAACTTCAGCACAAAGTCCTTTCCCACCAGTAAAAACGGGTTCCCCTGACGATAGTCTCGCTGCTCCAGATAGACCAGCTTCAGCCCAAACTTTTCCGCCAGCGGCCGGTAATACTCCTCGATAATGTCGTAGTACCTGTTTTTCATTTCCATTCGTCCCATTCTTCCAGCGCTCTGTTGTTTTCTAATGCAGATAGGGCTTCAGTATCTTAATCATATCCTGGTCGATCTCCACCCGTTCAGAATTCCACCGGCAGCGCTTGAATTCTGCAATCCAGTGCCGATCTCCCATCAACAGCGACTTCCAATAGTTTTGAAGTGTCAGTGCATGTAATATCAAAAATCTTTCAATTCTTTTGCTGTCATCTAAATCTCTGCTGACTTTAGCGCGTTCTCGATTCGTGCAGGAAAGTGCAATTAAATCATCAATCTCTCTGCGATGATAATCCCCATTTTCATTTTTTCGTAGTAATACATATAGACAAAATCAAAGGTGTAAAAATAGATTACAAAATCTTTTCCCACTAACAAAAACGGGTTCCCCTCGCGCGGATCCTGTTCCTCGAGATAAACCAGCTTCAGCCCGAACTCCTCTGCCAGAGGGCGATAATATTCCTCGATAATATCGTAGTATTCGTTTTTCATCATTACCCTACCCCCTCCGGCTGACCCTGCTGCGGTCTTACTTCAAGTAAGGCCGCAGCATCTCAATCTCTTCATCCAGCGTCACATCTTTCTCATGGTGCCATGGGCAGCGGTTAAACTCGGCAATCCAGTTCCGGTCGCCCATCAAAAGCGACTTCCAGTAGTTCTCCAGTGTCAGCGCATGTAAAATCAGCGATTTGCCCAGATTATCGTCGTTGTTTCTAAAAATTTGAGTTCTCTCTCGATCTGTGCAGGACAATGCAATTAAGTCGTCAATCTCTCTCCAATGATATTTTCCGTTTTCTTCTTTGGTGTAGTAATGAATGTAGACAAAATCATATGTGCTAAAACGCAGCACAAAGTCCTTTCCCACCAACAAAAACGGATTCCCTATTCTGTAATCCCACTGATCGAGATAGACCAGCTTCAACCCAAACTTTTCCGCCAGCGGCCGGTAATACTCCTCGATAATATCCTGATACTTATTTTTCATCCTTTTCACCATTCGTCCCATTCTTCCAGTGCGCTTTTGTATACTAATGCAGATAGGGCTTCAGTATCTTAATCATATCCTGGTCGATCTCCACCCGTTCAGAATTCCACCGGCAACGCTTGAATTCTGCTATCCAGTGCCGATCTCCCATCAAGAGTGACTTCCAATAGTTTTGAAGTGTCAGTGCATGTAATATCAGAAATCTTTCAATTCTTTTGCTGTCATCTAAATTTCTGCTGACTTTAGCGCGTTCTCGATTCGTGCAGGAAAGTGCAATCAAATTTGCAATATCTCTCCGATGATAATCCCCGTTTTCATTTTTTTCATAGTAATACATGTAGACAAAATCGAAAGTGTAAAAATAGATTACAAAATCTTTTCCCACTAACAAAAACGGGTTCCCCTCGCGCGGATCCTGCTCCTCGAGATAGACCAGTTTCAGCCCAAACTCCTCCGCCAGAGGGCGATAATATTCCTCGATAATATCGTAGTATTCGTTTTTCATTTTTACCTCCTAATTTTTTACAAGACAGTGTGTTTCAAAATCGTATCTGTAGTCATGCTTTTTTATCAATAGATCATATTCTTTACCAAAGCCTGTAAGCTCATATTCCAGTGTGTCTTGATTAAATTGATATCGATGCTCAAAAGTCGGTGGCGTCACCAACAAAATGGTGTCCCCGCGCTCCATTGCCTCCATCAAAAAGGGAATGTTGTAATCTTCAAAAAAAGTATTTCTGTTATATCCGAGCGGAACATTCAAAATATTGAAGCTCCCCTCGTTTGGCCCGAAGTCTGTCGTCTCGGGATAACCCAGCTCTTTGATGATATATTTTATATCGTCATCATACCGCCCCAAAATCGTAGTCGTCTTTCCCGGCGTTGCCTTGATCTTAACGCCCGTAGTCGGCATATATGTGAGCTCTGTCTTCCTCGGCTTTCCGCTCACACTCAGTGTATCATCCCACGACCGCGTGTCAAGCCCCAGCGCGCTGAAGTACTCGTTGAGCCCGTCATACTCCTCGATCATCTGGCTGTAATCCACTGTGCCGGGCGTGAGTTCTTTGAGATAGCTGTCATAGAGCGCGTCCATCTCCGCGGGTGTGCTCGCATTCTTGAAATACACAATGTCCGGCGGCTTCACTGTCCCTGCGCGCCGCCGGCCGCGGAAATACCCGCCGCCGAGCTCCACGCCTGCCAGCGCCATGTCGAACGCAAGCCTGCCCATCACATCGCCCAGAATCTCGTTGGCTTTCTTTCCCTCCTGTACGCCGCCCAGAATAATGCCCGGCAGCTCCGCGCCGAGCCAGACGCCCTGCCTGACCGCCTCGTTGACCGCGTTCTCTGCCAGCTTCCGCTTGAGCGGGTCTGTAATGCCGCCGATCAGCTTCTGCACGACCGGCAGACCGAACGCCTTCTCCCCCAGAGACGACGACGCCCACCCAAGAGCCTGCCCCTTGGCATATTCGCCGACCAATGAGCCGATTGTCCATCCCTCCGGGCTGTATTTTTTCATCAGGCTCTCGTCATGCCGGTTGCGCGCGCGATCCTCCTCATCAAAAATCAGTGTGTTGGAATCAAACGGCAAAAGATGCTTGAACGCCGCGTAGACGCCTGTCGAAAAAGGATTTACCACATCGTACTTGTAAAAATAGAGATCCATCAGCTCCAGACGTTCCTGCTGAAGCTCTTTCATTCTCTGCGGATCCTGAGTGGTCATCAGCTCGGCGTCAATCTGGTTGAAACGCCGCTGCATGTCCTCAAAGGCCGTGTGCTCCTCCCTGTCATAGGCGCCCTTGACCCCCTTGTAGATCTGCTGCCAGTAGTCGCTCATCTGCGTAAGATACGCCTCGTCCTGCTGCATGGCAAAATAGCGGGTGTCCTCCGGCGAATACCCCTTGACGGTCAGATGCCGGTTCATCTTGTCCCGTACCCTGAAGAGCGCGTCGTCGTAAAAGCGGTATCGGTCGCGGGCCTCGATCATGGTGTCGGTCGAGCTCTTGCCCGCCTGATCCAGATTCATCGCCACGCCAAAACTGTTGACAGCGTCCGTTGAGGCGTGCGTCCCCGCGGGCTCGCTCAAATTCACAGCGTCGCTGTTGCCAAGGCCATACTGGCCCGCCTGGCGAAACGGGGTGTCCTTTCGGTACTGCTCACGGTAGGCCCGCGTTGCCTGCTCGCGCTGCCGCGCACCCGCAAGATCGGTCCCGAGCGGGTCGCTGTCCGCCTGGGCCAATCCCGCGTTCACCCGCCCCGCGCGAATGGCGTCTGCGGCTTTCCACTTCGTGGCGGGCGCGGCAAAGCCCGGCAGCCCCTGTCTCGCCGCCGGGCTGTTGCCGCTCTTCACCGTGCCGGCCGCCTGCCCGGTGCGCGCCGCGCCTCCTGCGCCGGTCCCGCTTTGTACAATCTGCGCCATATTTCCCGCGGCCTTACTCACAGCCTGTGCCGTCTGCGCCGCCTGTCGGCGCGCCTCGCGCTCGCTCTGCTCCAGCTGCGCCCGGTATCGCTTCAGCGCCGCCTCCTCTTCCTGTGCCGTCGCCCAATCGGTCGGCATTCCCGTTGCCGCTCTCCTCCTTATGCTCATCGGCAGCTTGCGCCGCCGTCATTCCCGTCGGCATCAGGGCCCCTCCCTCACTGCCCCTGCGCGATGCCGTATTTGCCCAGACGGGGCGGCAAGCCTCTCGGCCGCCGCCCCGTTCTTTCTCAGTATGCATCATACCACAGGTCGATACTTACATTCTATTACCTCTTTTGCCGCCGGCGCCGTCCGCGCCGTCTGCCCTCTCCCGCCGGAATGCGCCGTTTTCCCCGGCGGGCCCCGTAGGGGCCCGCCCTCTTATCCTGTCCTCCCGTCTCTCCCTGCTCCGTCTGTCCTCGCGCGCGCGAAAGAGATATTCTTGTTTTGTTTTGTCTAGTTTATTTAATGTTCCCGCCTACCGCCCGGTTTGTGCCCGCATTGTGCCCGGTTTGCGCCCGGTTTGTGTCCCGAAACCGAGGCGATTTTGGGGCACAGCGTTCCCCGCCGTCCACTTTTCCACAGACTTTTCCACAAAAAAACAGACGCCCAACAGGCGTCTGTTTTTCTGTTTTTGTCCTATCCCATCCGCGCGCGGCGCCGGTCCTCGATGATGCGGGCGGCGCGTGCAATCCGCCGGCTCAAAAAGAGAAACATGCGGTGAGAGATATAGCACAGCGGCAGATAGAAAAAGGCGTTTCGCGTGAAGAGACTGCCGAGCATGAAGAAGTCGCCAAAGAGCAGAAAGGTCAGCGAAAAGACGACTGCCAGCGCGCTGATGAGCGCAATGTCCAGCGGCTTGAGCGGCCTTGCCACCTGTATGAGCAGACAGAAGCCCACCAGCCCCGTCAGCAGAACGTTCATCGTCGAGGTCTCCGCCTGGGTCAGGCCGAAGCTCGCCCCCGCGAGCTCCACCACCAGAACGTTGAATACCACCACCAGCGCCGCCGGCAGAGAGTTC
Source organism: Feifania hominis (assembly GCF_014384765.1). Lineage (NCBI taxonomy): Bacteria > Bacillati > Bacillota > Clostridia > Eubacteriales > Feifaniaceae > Feifania > Feifania hominis. Next base: position 29,082 of record NZ_JACRSP010000006.1, read on the forward strand.
TCCAGCACATTTGCCAGAAACCGGCCCTGCGGCTTCTCATAGTTGCCCCGCAGCGCCAGAAAGAACGAGGGCACGCCCACTGTCAGCGCGCTGATGGGCGTCATCTGCAGCGGCGCAAAGGGATACGGCGAGGGAATGAAGATGTAGAGCAGCGACAGAAGCGTCGAGTAGATGGTCTTGACCAGATACATGCTCGCCACATTTTCAATGTTGTTGATCACCCGGCGCCCCTCGCGCAGCACGTCCACCATGGCGGCGAAGTTGGAGCTCATCAGCACAAAGTCGCAGGCGCCGCGCGCCGCGTCGCTGCCGCCGATCATCGCCACCGAGCAGTCGGCCTCCTTCATCGCGAGCACATCGTTGACGCCGTCGCCGGTCATGCAGACCGTGTGACCCGCATCCTTGAGCGCGGCGATGAGCGCGCGCTTCTGCTCGGGCGTCACGCGGCCGAATACGGTGTTTTCGCGCGCCACAGCCGCAAGATCGCTCCCCTCGGGCAAAGCCGACATGTCAACGTAGCGCTCAGCCCCCTCAATGCCGGCCCTGCGCGCAATGGTCGAGACCGTGAGCGCGTCGTCGCCCGAGATGACCTTGAGCGTCACACCCTGCCCGCTGAAAAAGCGGAAAGTGTCGGCCGCCTCCGGGCGGATGGTGTCGCTTAAAATGAGAAGCGCCGCCGCCTGCAAGTCGTCCGGCAGACCGTCCTCGGGCAGAGGCCCGTTCGATTTTGCCAGACACAAAACGCGCAGGCCCCGCGCCGCGTACTCGTCGATGGTCGGCCGAATCAGCTCGAGCGCGTCCGCGTCGAGCACAAAGCCCGGCGCGCCGAGTACGCAGCAGCCATGCCCCTCAAACCCGGCCGCGCTCCACTTGCGCGCCGAGGAAAACGGCACGCGCGCCGAAACCGGCCAGAGCGGCGACAGCGAAAAGGCCGCGCGCAGAGCCGTTGCCGTCGCGTTGTCGTCCGACAGGGCGCCCATGAGCGCCGCCGTCAGCTCGCCCGCCTGCTCGGCGGTGGTGCCGCCGAGCGCAATGAGCTCTTCAAATTCGAGTGTGCCGTCGGTGATGGTGCCCGTCTTGTCGAGACAGAGCACATCCACCCGCGCCAGCGTCTCAATGCTCGGCAGTGACTGCACAAGCGCCTTTTTGCTCGCGAGCTTGAGCGCGCCCACCGTCAGCGTCACGCCGGTGAGAAGAATCAGCCCCTCCGGGATCATGCCGATCATGGCTGCGGTCGTGCCGAGCACCGAGGTGACAAGCTCGCCCGAGCCCGTGTACTGCGTGTAGAAGAGAAGCGCACCGAGCGGCAGAATGGCAATGGTGAGCGCCCGGATGATGTTGTCAAGCGTGCGCTTGAGCGGGGTCTTGTTCTTCTTTTCGCGCCGCGCGGCCACCGTGAGGGTGCCCGCATAGCTGTCGCGGCCCACCGCCGTCACATGGATGCGGCCCTGCCCGGCCGCCGCAAAGCTGCCCGAGAGCACCCGGTCGCCCGGATGTTTTGCGATGTTGTCCGCCTCGCCCGTCAGAAGCGACTCGTTGACCTCGAGCCCCTCGCCCGTCAGCAGCTCGCCGTCGGCGCAGATCTGGCCGCCCGCGGCAACCAGCAGCACATCGTCGAGCACGACCTCGTCCTGGTCGACCGTGAGCTGTCTGCCGTCGCGAATGACCGTCGCCTTTCCCCTCGCGAGTACCGACAGGCGGTCGAGCGTGCGCTTGGCGCGCAGCTCCTGCACAATGCCCATGAGGGTGTTGCCTACCGCAATGAAGAAGAAGAGGGCATTTTTGGGGTGCCCGACCAGTGTGACCGCCAGCGCCAGCAGAAGATTGATGAAATTGAACAGCGTGAAGACATTTTTGAAGACAATGTTTCCCACCGACGGCGTGATGCCCTCGGGCGGCGCGTTGTGGGCGCCGCAGTCCATGCGCCGCTGTGCCTGCTCACTGCTCAAGCCCACCGCCGGGTCGGGTGTCAGCCGCTCAAAATCCATGTGCGTTGTCGACTCTGTCCTGTCTTTCACGTCTCGCCGTTCCTCTCTTTTAAGCCCTTTTTTCTATCATAAATCAAAACAGAGCCCGATACAAGCCGAAGCCTCAAACCGTAAGAAAATAGACAGGGCGTACAGACCCCTCACGCCGGAGAAATCTGCCGTCCCTCTCCTCTTCCAACACCTCTGCCGGGGCAGCTGCTCCCTGTCATCCCCTATCGCTCCCAGCGTCCCGTTCATAACCGGCAGGGCGATATCATTCCACAGCGCAGCTCTGTCCCGTGCCTCTTCGGCGGAATAGCCCTGCTTGCGCAGTTCCCATTCCATCTGGCTCACATAGGATTTTTCACCCATGATCTGGTCATCGGCAAAGCGCTCCATGGCGCTTGCGGCGCTGGTGCTGGTGAAGCTCAGGCCTGCTGCGTAATTTCAACGTTATATGCCAAAAGAGAAGAGAGCGGCAAAGCCGCTCTCTTCTCCTATAACTTTTCGCCATGAGAATTTTTTATTTCTTTAGGGTAATTATGATAGTTTACTTCTATTAAATCTTCTCGGCTAAATGATTGACTGATACTTTTTATTACTTTTAAAACTCTCATTGCACAAGCATAGTACTCTTCATATTCATCATCTGTCCCATCATTATCCGTTTCATAGCATGTATCAATTTGAGCTTCAATAATATCTCCACTAGGAAAAGTTAAAGTATAAATCTCGTTTTGATTGCTACTGGCAGACAAAAATAATTTTTCCATAACTTCTTTTTCTTTATTAGAAAAAAACATTAATTACCTCCTATTGGTTGTGCGGGAATAATATGTGTTCCTGTCTTTGAATAATGTATTATCCCCACTGTTGTATCAACAGCCTCCCCTGTTATGGGGTTGACATATTGGCCTATCACTCTTCCAAAATTTATACGCTCCTTGTTTACACCAATCCAGCTTCCCGAGCCCGCAAATTCATTCACTAATTTTTGCGCATCTTCTACAGTTCCGTTAAATATACTTCTTCCCTGTATATAATTACGATTGCCAACAATATGTTTTCCCTGTTTACCTGAGTTAACCGTTGTAGTAAATCCGTGGGTGCTTTTGCTGCTCTCTCCATTCATTATACCATCAGGTTTATTCTGTGCAAGGTGGTTCTGGTCCGTTTGGCTCTGTTGGTCTTGCAGGTTCTGGTTCTGCTGAATCTGGTTGAGCTGGTCATCGAGAGCAATGGTCTGGGCATATTTGCCCCGCAGCCCCGCTATCGTTATCAGCCCTATCGAGGTCACCACCGACCCTATCGCTCCCAGCGTCCCGTTCATAGCCGGCAGGGCGATATAATTCCACAGCGCAGCTCTGTCCCGTGCCTCTTCGGTAGAATAGCCCTGCTTGCGCAGTTCTCGTCCCATTGTCCTGCACCCTAAAAGAGAAAAGAGAGCAGCTTCGCTGCTCTCTTTTCTCTCATTTTATGTTTCTCTTTTTTCTCCTGTATCTATTCTATATTAATTATCGTACTGAAATTTCTGATACAGCAGCTGAGCTTTCTTGTATGCTTTTTCTACTACTGCCTCATTTGTTGTTTTCAAAAGCCATTGCTTAGCTTCAAAAAAATGAAACCCAAATTTCTTCTCATAATACTCCAAAAACGTATACGCTTTTTCCACGATATTATGTGTATTAACTGTTTCAGGTTTGCTAATTTTCTGCCAATCATTAAAAACAGCTTTATCGGCGGGCTGTCCATCCTCCCATAATTCTGGAGAAATTGCTCCTAAAAATCCTCCCAAATCATCTGTCTTACACTGATTATAGCCTTCATCTAAAATATAGAAAAAAATTAAGAATGATTGCATCGTTTTCATCTTTTCTCCTTCTCATTGCTCTTTTAATCCTGTATATGGATTCCATGGTTTTGATGTCTCATTAATTCCGCCCTCAAAAATGTTCCCGTTTCTTGATTCTACCCAAACTTCTTTGCCATTTTCTAAAGTTTTTGTATACCACTCATTTCCATATTTATCTGTTCCACGAAAATTTTCTGCATTATTGGCCACATCTTCTAACAATGCTCTATTTTCCGGTGTGTCAGGAATATGTCCTACCGCATCTCTAAAAATATGTCCTGTGGTAGAATTATTGTTAGGGATCTTATTTGCTTTTCTACTGCTCTCCCCATTCATTATACCATCGCCAGGATTGAGTGCAAGGTGGTTCTGTCCTTGTTGGTCTTGCGGGTCTTGCGGGCTCTGGTCCTGCAGGTTCTGATTCTGTTGAATCTGGCCATACTGGTCATCGAGAGCAATGGTCTGGGCATATTTGCCCCGCAGCCCCGCTATCGTTATCAGCCCTATCGAAGTTGCCACAGACCCCATCGCTCCCAGCGTCCCGTTCATAGCCGGCAGGGCGATATGATTCCACAGCGCAGCTCTGTCCCGTGCCTCTTCGGCGGAATAGCCCTGCTTGCGCAGCTCCTGTTCCATCTGGCTCACATAGGATTTTTCACCCATGATCTGGTCATCAGCAAAGCGCTCCATGGCGCTTGCGGCGCTGGTGCTGGTGAAGCTCAGGCCTGCCTGTTTGAGAATGCCGCCGAGCATCCCTTGAAACTCCAGCTGGCTGGCTGCGTCTGTGAGCTTACCGAGTTGTCCGAAAGGTATCGCATTGGTTATGGTTTCGACCAGAAAGCCGGTAGAGGCCCCCAACAATACCTGTTCGGGAGTACCGCCGCGCCCGGCGATCTCATGGGCAGTTTGCGCGGCGTTTTTGCTGGAGAAGATCACATTTGCCGCTGCGGGGCCGCCCACGGCAAAGCC
>NZ_JACRSP010000007.1 GCF_014384765.1 Feifania hominis
GCGACATCGCATTCCCGCGTGCCATATGGCCCCACAGCGCCGGTGTCAAAGTATGTAGTCTGCGTCCCGTGGCCGGGGTCTAACCAGAGTTTCATGGCTATTCTCCCTCTGTGGTGTCGGTCACTTTCTGCTGCGTCAGATTCTGTACCGGCTTTACCACCGTCTCAAACACGCCAACCGCTGCAGCGAGTACCACAAACACATTCACCACAGCGAGGAAAATACCGCTCACCGTAAAATCCCGCAGATACAAAAACTGAATCCCCGCCTCAATGACCAGAGATGCTGCGAGTGCGATCCACTTCGGATCAATGGAAACATAACGCTTGATGACCTGTGTAATCAGCGTAACGGCCGCCGAAGCACCCGCAAACGTAGCAAGATATTCCCATGTGAAAAACTCCTCCATATTCAATGTCCCCTTTCTTCATCTGCCGTCGTCTCAAGCACCGTGATGCGGTGCTCATGGTCGTCAATTCTCTCGCAGAGCTTCTGGTCCGTGTCGTTCAAATCCCGAAGCTGCTCCTTGTAGCGCAGCTTAAAGGCCTCGAGCCCCGCGACAAACGAATCCATCTGTGTGGTCAGCCGGGTCAGTGTGCCGTTGAGCTTCACCATCGGCGCTGCCACCGCCGCGATCAATCCCACCAGCGCTACGATCACCGTCACCACGCCCCATTCTGTCATGCCGCTCCCTCCCGTCAGGCGTAAACCTCGCTCGTGATTTCCTCATACTGCTCTTTCGTAATGATGCCTTTGCGCACGGCTACCTTTACCATTGATTTTGACCAAAGCTCTTTTTCATAGTTCTTTCTGATCGTCTCAAAGTTCATCTGTTCGTCCTCCTCAAACCGTCTCTTCATCCGGCAAACTGGACATTGCTATAAATTCCAGAGCTGCCGCCGTTCTCTCTTCTGCGCTCGCTTCTGTGCTCTCCTGCGGTGTGTTCACAATCTCCTGAATGGCGGCGATTGCCTCGTCTTCCGTCAAAGCGGAATCCAGATCGTACAGGCTCCGCATGGCGTTTAAATTCTGCACGGCAAAGGCCACTTCTCCCGCCTCGTCAGTCTCAATGATGTGAACAAAAGTCAGAACGGCCGGGAACCGTTCCAGCATCGCCTCGGGAGTTGCCAGCGCCCCATTGGGGAACATATAGGTTTTTGTCCCGGTGTATTTCTCTATGATTTTCATGTGTTTTTTTCCTTTCTCATCTTATTTTTTAAGACACCATGTACACGTCCACTCTATTGCTGAAACTGCCAGTATAACCTCCTGCGAACAGTGCAAAGTTTCCTACCGTTGTTCCGGCCAGTTGATCTCGCGCTTCACCCAGTGCTGTAGGGGTCGTACGGGTCAGGCTTGCATCGTATGCGTCGACTACAGTGCTATATCCGCCGCTGGAAAATCCCCCTGCGAACAGTGCGTAGCCCTCTACTGTCGTTGCCGCCGGTCGATATCGTGCTTCACTCAGTGCTGTAGGGGTCGTACGGGTCAGGCTTGCATCGTATGCGTCGACTACAGTGCTATATCCGCCGCTGGCATTACCTCCTGCGAACAGTGCGTAGTCCTCTACTGTCGTTGCCGCCAGTTGATATCGAGTTGTGCTCAATCCTGTGGGAGTAGTACGGGTCAGGCCCGTATCGTATGCGTCGACTACAGCGCTACTGCTGCTACTGCTGATTTGGCCTCCGCCAAATAGAGCATAGTTTCCTACGCTTGTTGCTGCAAGGTCACATCGTGCTGTACTCAATACTGTGGGATTGGTACGGGTCAGGCTTGCATCGTATGCGTCGACTACAGCACTAAACCCTCTGCTGTTGTATCCCCCTGCAAACAGCGCATAGTCCCCTGCCGCTGTTCCCGCCAGTTGAGTTCGTGCCGCGCTCAATGCTGTGGGATTGGTGCGGGTCAGACTTACATCGTATGCGTCGACACCGGACGAATAATTGCTGCCATATCCCCCCGCGAACAGCGCATAGTCCCCCGCCGCTGTTCCCGCCGGTTGGGTTCGTGCTGCGCTCAATGTTGTGGGATTGGTACGGGTCAGGCTTGCATCGTATGCGTCGATTACATTGCTATTGTTTGTTGTCTCTCCCCCGCCGAACAAGGCGTAGTTTCCTACGCTTGTTGCTGCGAGGTGCTGCCGTGCCACACTCAGCGCCGTAGCCGTGCCATAATACACAAGCTCTCCGCCGCTCCAACACGGTCTTGCCACACCGCCTACTCCAACATAGGCTTTGCGGATTTTGCGAGCTATTCCGACCGTTTGTTCGGTGATCTCATATGCCTCTGTGTGAATAATAAGCCCGGAATAAGATACGGCTGTCCTAATGCGGGAGGTAATCATTGTTTCGACACTATCAGAGCCGAAACTACCATCGGGCCACCATTTTCCGATTATGTCGGCAGGAGAAGAAACGAGTGTGTCTAGTTCTAAGGTAGCAAATCCACCATCTTGATCGACATGATAATGTGTCGCGTAATACTTGTTGGCCAATGCCATAAACGGCATACCCGCAGTGCTTAACAACTCCGGGCCATACACATTCTTACCTATGCCGATATAGCCCTTTTTAACTTTGCGGGCTACACCATCCACCCCGATATAAGCTTTTTTCGCCATAGCGTTTCACCTCATTCGTACACGAAGTACAGCTTCCCGGTTTCTAGCGTACTTACACCAGCCTCCAAATCGGTTGTGCCGTAGGTGTAAGCAGGCGCTTTGTCGTTGAGTGCTGTCTGGGTCGCCGTGCTGATCGGCTTGTTCAGATCGCTCGTGTTGTCCACATTTCCAAGTCCTACCTGTGCGGCAGTGACACTGTGCGGATTTCCAGTGTTGCCCGTGTGCGCCGTCAGACTGGTCTGCACCGCCGCGGCGCTGCCCGCCGGGTCGGCCCCCACCTGTGCAGCTGTCACGGCATGGGGGTTGCTCTGGCTGCTGATATGCCCCGGCACTTCGGCCAGAGCCCCGTTGAATGCAGTCTCCGTTCCGGAGTAGCCGCTCTCCACTGCCGCCTGATAAGCACTCTTGCCGTCTGCTCCCGCTACGCCCTGCACTCCCTGCGGGCCCTGTGGACCTGCGGGGCCCTGTTCTCCCTGAATTCCCTGCGGCCCGGTCGCGCCGGCAGCGCCTGTGTCTCCTTTCGGGCCCTGAATGCCCTGCTCACCCTGCGGCCCCTGGATTCCCTGCTCGCCCTGCGGCCCCGCCGGGCCCTGTTCGCCCTGCGGGCCGGTCGGTCCCTGTGCACCCGCCGGGCCCTGGGGTCCCTGCGGGCCCTGAAGCTGACCAAGGCTCACCCAGTCGCTCTCCTGCTCCGACCAGATGTAGATGTTCTTATCCGCTGAGACCTGATAGGCGTATTCATTGCCCGACGGATATGCAGTCTTGAGTTCTCCCAGCGTCGGGTAGACATCCTGAATCTGAAAGCTCCGTCCATCTGCGCCGTCGTCTCCCTTGACCCCCTGCGGACCCTGTGCGCCCTGTGGTCCCACCGGGCCCTGCGCGCCCGTGTCGCCCTTGGGGCCTGCCGGACCCTGAATACCCTGAATGCCCTGTAGTCCCTGCGGACCCTGTGCGCCCTGCGACCCGGTCTCACCCGTGTCTCCCTTGTCGCCCTTTGGCCCCTGAATCCCCTGCGGACCCTGAATACCCGTTGCTCCCTGCGGACCCATCTGGCCCTGTGCTCCCTGTACGCCCTGCGGGCCCTGCGGTCCGCGCACAGACACCGGCTGCGGCGCAATCGCCGTGCTCTGAATGGTAAATGACATCACGCCGTTTCTGTCAATCTCCGGCACGATCACCGGTCCGGTCTCTCCCTGAATTCCCTGCGGGCCCTGCAGTCCCGTGGCGCCCGTGTCTCCTTTGTCGCCTTTGTCACCCTTGAGCGCGCGCACTACCGTGACGCCGCCGCTGTCCTTTATTTCGGCTGTGAGAAACTGAAGCCGGCTCCTCTGGGGCAGCTGCGTCCCGTCCGCGTCCACGATGATGTGTCCGCTCGACCCGGTTGCCTGCCAGCTTGTCCCGTCGCTCGATGTCTCCAGCACGCGGTCGCTGTTGAGACGAATGTAATTGATGTCCTCCGACAGCACTGCCTCATCCAGTTTCCGCCCGCCCTTTGTGCCGATCTGTCCCGCCGCCGTCGATGCCTCAAGCTCGTCGATCAACCCGTTGACAGCCGCCTTGACCTCCTTGTCTGTCCTGCCGTCAAATACGGCCTTGAGCTGTGCTGCTGTAATACCGGCCTCACTGGGCCGATCTGGCAAATCTTTGACGTTGTCCGCGTATAAATTCAATTTCTTCTCTGAAAAGCTCATTCCTTATTGCCCCCTCCGCGCCAGAATTCTCTGTGCATCTCTCTCGGCGGCCATGCGCAAACCGGCGTCACCTGACCCACCCGCTTCCTGACGCATGATCTGCGCCGCCTGTTGCGCTGCCGCCTGTTCCATCGGATCTGCGGGCATTTCTTCCTGCACCAATCCTCCTGCCGCATCAATGCCCGTCACCGGAGCCATCTGTGAAGCTGCCGCCGCCCGGAGCTGCTCTACAATCTTGTTTTTGTTTCGGATATACTTGTCCGGGATACTCTCCAAATAGGTCACGGCGTCCGTGATAATCCCCTTTGTGAACAGGTTGTCCATGGTCTGAATCTGCGTCAGTTCGCTCCAATAGCTCGAAGCGCCGACGTCCACATTGATCTCCATAGCCTCGAGGTCAAGTGCAGCAAAATCCACCTGTCCCGTCGTCTGCTGGCCGCTCAGCGTGTCTGTCATCTCCACTTTTCGAACGCCGTAGTCCGCCCGCATGATGTCGATCATAATCCTCACGCTGTCCTCAATGAGCTGATAAAATGACAAGCGCTGCAATTCCAGCGGAGCAGAGCTTGCCTTTTGTACGGCAATGATCGCCGAGGTGTTGTCCGGCTTGACATTTCCAAGCGCTGCATCCGATGCACCCATGAACTCTTTCGTGTAGGTGATGATGCGGTCAACGAGTTCCATGACCTGTCCCGACATATCTGCGCCACGAAAGCTCGCTGCAATCGCCTCGTTGGGGTTGCCCTGCACCGCTACAGCCTCGCCCACCCGATTTGTCCATCTGGGTACTTTTGTTATGTCGTAAAACAGCTTTGGAAAGGCCATTGCCTTTTCATGGTGAATGGCCATGGCAAAAAGCTTGTTGACTGCCACCTGATTGGGAATGAGCCCCGTCATGGGCGACACGCCGTGGTAGCTGCTCTTGCGCCGCTCCCAATTCATATAAGCCACCGGGTACAGCCGGTATCCCGTGTCAGTCGGCTTTTTTATCACCGTGTCCCGAGTGCATTTCATAAAATGCACCGTGCCCTTTTCCCTCCACAGCTTGACAAGCACCGTCACAAGCCGATCGCCGCCGCTGTCCTGCTCACTGTAAACACTATCGTCATCCGGCCGGATTGACTCGGCATCCACTCCGTTTTTCTGTGCCTCAGCGCGAACATTGTCGATGTATTCGCGCTTGACCAGTATGAGATAGGGCTGCTTCTGAACGTCCGCCCCATACGGGTTGCCAAATAGAATTTTGGTGTTGTCCACAAGTTCAACGGCGATCTCTTTGCTCTCCGGGTCGAAGTAGAAATAAAAGCAGCCGTCACCGTCCACTGCGCAGTCTCGAATGAGTTCACGCCCCTTTGCCTTGAGTTTAGTGCGCTCCATCACACGCTCAAGCTCCGCTCCAGCCAGCTTGACAGACTGTTCGCTGCCCTGCTCAGAAAAAAATGGTCTCAATGAGACCGCAATGTCATCCGTCGACAGCATGGAAATGAAATAGGTGCACACCCGCTTGAAGATATTGAGAACAGGCTTTTCCAGATCAGGCGCATTGAGACCTCTCCACTGCTCGCCAATGTAAAACTCTTCGTTTCGTCTGACGGTTTCATAGAGATTTAGACTGTCATTGTATGCACGCGCTTTCTCGTATTCCGCCCACACCTCGGGCGGTGTCTTTTTGATCGGAATTCCGAACGTGTCTTTATCTGTCCGGGATTCTTTTTTGCTGAAGTCCTCAGTCTTCAATCTCTCTTTGCCCCCTCTCTGTGCCGTCGTAGTTGAAGAAATTCTCAAACTGTCTCAACATTCGGGTGGGAGGGGCATTCTCTTCGCCGCCCTTTTGTACCTGCTGCGGCACCCACAGACTGCGGAAGCACAGAAGCGTGACAAACGCGCCCAGCAACACCCCGAGCAGCACCAGCAGCACCGCCAAAAAGTAAAACATCTTTAACACTCCTTTCAAAAACAAAGGGGAAAATCCGGTCAAATCGCCCATTGCGCTTTATGCCCTGTTCTGTTAGAATGAAATTCAGAAATCAGGGGGGTGACGCAGTGAACGAGAAAGAACTGCTTGAGCAGATCGCGCTCCTGCTCGACAGACAAAGCGAGCAGTTAAACGACAAATTCTCAAAGATCGACGAGCGCTTTGAAAAGATTGACGAGCGCTTTGCCGCTCAGGAATCAACCATCAGTCGTCTTTCCGACGACCTGTCACAATTCAAGCGGGATGTCGCAAATCTGTTTGAGCGACAGATGCAGGCTACCATTGACAGCGAGACCCGCATCAACATCAAGATTGAAAACGAAATTGGTAAAAAGATCGATGCGCTTTTTGATGGTTACAAGCTCAACTTTGAGCGTCATGAAGAGCTTAAAGATCGAGTTGATTCTCTGGAAGAGCGTGTAGACCGGCTGGAAACGGCTGTATAGCGCCCTCGTCGCGTCAAACTCCGCTTCCTCCGCCCGGCTCATCGCCGGGCATCCGTCCGCTTCGTTGCCGCTCCTCCTCCCCACCGAAACTACGGTTTCGGCGGGGGCCCCAATACTGCCCCTGCGTGTGGGGGCCCCACTGCCGCCCGGCTTTGTTGGGCGGCCTTTTTATTTTCCCACTCGTCAGCGTAAACTCCGCTCAGCTCCGCCGGTCTTTCTGCGAAAGTCCCGGCATCCGCCCGCTCCGTTACGCCTCCTCTTCCCCAACGAAACATTCGGTTTCGTTGGGGGCCCCAAGAGAAACCTCACTTGACCGGCTTGACAAACCGATACCTCTTGATGATTCCATATACTCCGAAGCCCTCGCCCACGGCGTCGTTTTTCACAATAATCTGTGCTGTGATATACTTTTTGACTTTCGTGTTAAAAGCTACAACCTGCGGCGCATCATTGGTGTTAAAGGAAAATCGCGAGAAATCCAGCTCATTCCAGTCGAATATATCCATCTGCGCATATCTGACTTCTCGCCCGAAATCCTGATCTGTGCGGATTGTCACTTTGACCGACGAGCGCAGATAGGGCTTAATCATCACGCCGGACCCCTTTTTTACAATGGTCTTGCGCATCATGAAATTGCCGTCGTCATCTGCTTTGGTCGACCAGTAACACACAATTGCCTGCCCGTCGTCGCTGTATCGGTCCATTGTCACACGGTCCGTGTTGAAACGGCATATCCGACCGTCAGCCGTCCCGAAAAACAGTTCGCCGTCATGCTCCATGAAACAGATTGCCGGCACATTCTCCCAGTGGTAACACTCGTAGATATAGTCGCCCTGTGACTGTGGCCTGTAGCTTTTATTCTGCTTGCCGTCAAGAATGTAGCAGTGTCCGTTTATCGCCAGCACATAATAGCCGTCCCAAACCGTCGCGACCGCATTTTCGAGCCCCTGCTCCTTTGTCAGAGCTGCGTCAACATAGTAGCTGCGGTTCTGAACAGTTCGCTCCTGCGCAACATTCGTCGAAGTGATGCCATAAATCCCCGTGCGCGCCAGAAAGAGCGGTTCATCAAGCAGCGTGCCAAACGCCCGTGCAGACACGGCCCCGACGCCGGTAATCCCCTGTTTGACCGGAAATACTGCCCTGCCGTCAACCAGATTCGCCGAGCGCAGAAAGACCGTCGCGTCCTGGTCATTGTCCTGTTTGATGATGCCGAGATATTCGCCGATACGGCAATATCCCATGATCGCCGTCTGATCCGTACCGATCTGCGAATAACCAAGGTCCGGGAAATACGTCGGGTCGTCCAGCCCCGAATACCAGTCCACAGAGGGTTCATCCGGGTTTCCTGCCACAAAGACACGGTCGTTTTTCCCCACGCCATAGAGCGCGAAACGGTCACATTTGCATATTTTGTCTGCCTCCCCCTCAACCGTCTTGCTGTAGGTGATTTCTACATTGTCGCGCCCAGTCACGGCGGGTTTTGCCGGAACTGTGGAAAAAGTCACGGTTCCTTTCTCTCGATCTACTGTAAAGTCCGTTGTCTCTACAAGGTCAACCCAAGTCGGCTCGTCGCCGGTGTCATCCAGCTTTTTGGCCGTCACTGCCGTCGTGTCCAGTCCCTTTGCGGCAAGTACATACTTCTTTGTCGTGCCGTCCGCGCAAAAACTCTGTGTGCGCTTCGGCGAAAGCAGGTTGACATCCTCATAAGCCGTGCCATCGCCCGCGGGTGTGCAGCCGATCATGACAGTCGGCACGTAGGCTGATTCCGACACACTGCTGACCGTTTCTCCATCAAAGACCAGATATTCCGCTCCGGTCAGCAAATAGAAGCGGTTTTTCATGGTAAAACCACAGGAACGGGCATTGTTGATATTCTCCTTGAGAAGCGCCAGCTCCCACTCGCTGCCAGAATCCGGGGACTGTGATTTTTCTACCCTGTACAGCTTTGTTCCAGCGTGTACAAGGATGAACTCTTCCGGAGGGAGCAATTCCACCGGGTCGGTCTCTTCTTCTCCATCCGTCGTCGGTGCTTTCGCTGAAATCACAGTTCGGAATATCCCATTGACGGGCGCCGTCATCGCTCCGCCATCTGCCCCCGTCTCTGTCGCAGTGCATAGCGTGCGCCACCCGAGACGTTTTTCTGGGTTTCCGCCAGAATCCGAGATGAGGTTTGGCGCATACGGCGAGTGGGCGTTGTCGATGAGTGCCGGGTCAGTCGACATATCCACACCGCGAAACGTAACGTACTTCGTCACATATAGCTTTGGGCTTCCAGTCGGTATCTCAATTTGCTTCAAGGCAGTCCTCCGCCTCCTCATCGTATACGTCAATAATGTCGCCGGGCACTGCGCGTGATGCTGCGTTGACAGCCGTCACATACAGCGTATGGAAATACGAAATCTTGCTCATGTCATCGTCATCATAGGCGAATTTTTCCGCAAGCCCATACGCCAGCGCCGCCGTTGCAAGCTCCGGCTCCCACTCTACCTCATCGGTCAGTTCCAGAGTGACAGGTGCTTCCAGCGGCTCTTTCCCCTTTGCCAGTCTAATGGTGTCATTGGCTCCAACCGTTTCCTGAAGCAAAATCACAAGCTGCCCCGGCGCTACCGTTCGATAGTCAGAGGAATCGGTTTCAAACATCAAGTCCAGCGCCCTCTTGTAAATATCCTGATAAACCATTACTGCTCCTTTCAGAAAAAGGGGGCGGAAAACCGCCCCCCTCTCTGTTGAAATCATGCCGTCAGCGTCGTCTCTGCTACCGGGCTCGGATATGCGCCGTCTTTGTAGGCGTATGCCTTGACCACGACACCCGCTCCAGTACCCGCCGCAGTGCCCACCTGTGCGGTGTGGCTGTAGCGCGGATCGCTGCCATCGATAGTGAACTTCACCGTCGCGCCGGACGGCGGTGTGATCGCTCCGGTCGCTGCCGCAATGGTCGGGGCCGCAAGCACCGTGCCCTTACCGGATGTGGTGTCCACCTCTACATACACGCCGTCACACTTCGCGCCGAAGACAAAGCAGTCGTAATACTGCCGCCCCTCGAGGAGATTGCCCGAGATGCCGGGCGGGTCCTGATGAAGTTTGGTGTCATTGAGCTTGACCGGCGCCGTCGCGGAGTTTTTGTAGACAATCATGAAATTGACATTGGCCGGCCATCTGCCCGCCGGAACCTTAATCACCGCCATGTTGTCGTACTGGCCGACCTGTCCCTTTGCCAGCGCTGTCTTTGCAAGCTCGTCCACACCGAGAAACTCGTCCGAGTGCTTGAGATACTTGTAGGTCGTGTTCGACACGTAGAGCGTGCGGTTGTCCTGCGGAACCTCCTTGTCGTCAAGATACAGCGTGCCCTCGCTGATGCGGTCGCAGACGTTGGTCTTTGAGAGTGCTGTGCTGTTGCCGACTACCTTGCCCGCTTTCTGCGCCAGCGCCGCAAAGACATATTTGTCCATAGTGGGCACAGCCCGCTCCGAAATCTGAAGCGCGAGCATTTTCCCCGCCGCCTTGAGACCGTTCTGGTCAAGGTTGTTGCCCTTGTCCACAGTGAGAGAAAAGCTCTTGTCCTGCGTCAGCGTCATCTCCTGAACGATGTCCTCCATCTCGACCGGCGTGCCATAGCGGTTGGAACCGGTACGGGTGTAGTCGTTCATGGGTACGGTCTGCGGAGTCATAACCTTGACGGTCTTGACGCCCGAAAAATCGTACTCGGTGGAAAGCCGCCCCGCAATGAGCGACTGGGTCGTAAATACAGTCTGAATTTTGTTTGCGTACTTGTCATGTAAATTGATTGCCATTTAAGTTTAAATCCTCCTCTTCTTTTGAGGCTACCGGAAGACCGCGTCAAAGCCCTGCAAAAACGGGTCTGACTGCGTCTCACCGGCTCCCTCCATACTCCCGATAGCCTTGCTTCGGGTCTGCTGTTGTTTTTCCATCTCCGCGAGTTTCGTCTTAAGTTCACGGTTCTCCCACGCCCGATAGGCCGAGATCAACGGCTCACCTGCCGCAGCAGATACAACCACTTCCTCTGGCAGCTTGCGGACATCCGGGTAGAGCTTGACAAACTCCGCAAGCTCTTTTTTGCGGGTCTCGTCGCGTGTCTCGCTCTCTTTGTGCGCGCTGCTGCCCTCCCGCTCTTTGTCAGTGCGGGAATCATCAGCGACTCCATCTGCCGCCCCGCCAGAGGTTGCAGTAGCACCCGTTTCCCTTGTAAGCTCGGCACGCTCCAGCTCCGCGCGCGCCCGTGCTTTCGCCAAGTCCGGGTCTGCGCCGATCTTTGTCAGCTCTGCGGCGCGCCGGTCGATCTCAGCCTCACGGTCTGCCGTTGTAAGCTGGGCAAGATATGCCTGTTGTGTCAGTCCCCGTCGCTCGGCAATCTGCGCCACCTGTCGTCCAATGTCCGCGTACTTTCGTGCCTCGTCGCGCTCCGCCTTAACGTGGTCGTAATTCATGCCTTTTTGGGCGTTTGTGATGAGGTCTGCAACGGATAAAGCCATCTCTTTGCCGTTGTACTTGACCGTATAGGTCTGCTGTTCCGGCGATACAGGCGAGTCTTCCGGCTCCGCTGGTTTTGCGGGCTCCTGCTCGCCGGCGTCGTCCTGCCGCATTTCTTCCCCCTGTACCTGCAAAGTATCGGTGCGGGCTCCGTCCTGCTGCGCGTCTGATTGCGCGCTGTCCTCCGGCAGAAAAACCTCCGAAAGATCAAGCGCCTGTTCTGCTGTCTGATTGGTTTCCTCAAACATGCCTAAGTCCCCTTTCGCCGCTGGTTTCGCGGCTTTTTTGTATATAAAAAGAGCCCCCGCCCCTCAAGGCTGAAGCTCTTTCTACCGATGTTTAGCTGTCTATATCCCATTCGTCGCGTCAAACTCCGCTGCCTCCATTCGGCTCGTCGCCGAATATCCGTCCGCTCCGTTGCCGCTCCTTTTCCCCACCGAAACTGTGGTTTCGGCGGGGACCCCATTTGTCTGTCATAATCCATAGCTTAAAAAGCCGTTTACCTGATCGTCGTAGGGCACATAGTCCTCATCTCTTTCAACCGCTGCTTCCGCCGGTCTCGGCCTGCCCGCGAGAAAGTACCTGATCGCGTCCGGCCCGTGGGTGTACTCGTGCGGCTCGTCTGCCACATCATTTGGGTTGTGCGGGTCAACCAGCAGCGCCGGCATGCTCTCAATGAGATGCTCACACCCCCGGAATACCACAAGCCCCGCTCTCTTTACGCCGTCCACATCCAGCCGCGGCCTCAGCCACTCCTTGACGTTGTACCAGCCCTGCACACGGTCGTTGTTCGCCTTTGCCAGATACACACCCTGCTCCGCAAACAGCTCGGCGACGCTCTTGCCTGTCTCCTGCCGCCGGTTCCACATGTCCGGCGGCGCAAAATATGTGTTAATCTCATCGTCTGCTGCCAGTTCCTTTACCGCCCGCGCCGCCTGCGAGACAATCAGCCCGCTCTCGCAGTGCTCGCGGTACACATATGCCCGCCCCTGCCCGTCCAGCGCAATGCAGTAGGCCGCCAGCATGTCAAGGCCATAGTCCATCGTGACATACCGCCGCCACCCCTCGGGAATCGGGAACGGCTCGCAGACGTGTACCGCCTCGTCCCACTCGCTGAAATACTGGCCGTCCGTGATGTCCCAGCTCCCATAGAGCAGCGCCTTGCGATCCCGCTCCGAGAGGTTCTCAAGCCGCCTGATATACTCCGGGTCGTGCTCGAGCAAAAAGCGGTTGTCCTGTACCCGCGACGGGATGAACATGCGCGTCCCGCCCTTAAAGCTGTGCACCACATCCGGCGCACCAATGGAGATAAAACGCTTCTTCACCCACTGGTGCCCCACCGAGCCGGGGTTCGTCGATGACTTGACGTGCTTGGGAAAATCATTCGCCCCGCGCACGCGCGAGATCAGATAGAGATACATCTGCTCTGTAAAGTGGGTCAGCTCGTCAAAGCGGATGACGTCATATTCCGCCGACTGGTATTTGTACACATCGCTCTCGCTGTCACAGTAGCCAAAATCCAATATGGAGCCGTTGCGAAAACGTCCCACATGCCCCGAGCGGTTGTAGCTGTATACCTCGCGCGGGTAGAGATCATACGACACGCGAATCAGGCTCTTCTCCAGCTCCGGGTAGGTGCGCCGCAGCATGAGCTGCTTCGACCCCGCGTATTTGAGGGCAAACAAAAAGGCGTCAATGAGCTGTCCATAGCTCTTGCCGCCCCCCGCCGCACCGCCGAAGAGCACCTCGTCCGCCTCTGCCCGGATAAACGCCGCCTGCCGCGGCGTGATCTCAATGTCCATCGTCCAGCACCCTTATCGTGACCTCAAACGCCGAGTGGGCGTCAAGCTCACCGTCAATGGGTTGGGTCGGCCTGCCGTATACGCGGTCCATCACAGCGCCCGCGCAGTCCAGCCGCAGCTTGAGCGGCGCGCTCTCGTCCGCCATGGTCTCAATGAGCAGCCGCGCCGCGTCCGCCGTCGCACCCTTGAGCATCTCCTTTACCTCATCCGGCATGGGGGGCCTCCCGCCTCCGGGGTTGCCCTTTACAAATCGCCCCTTTTGGTCTCGCCCCGTTTTGCTCCCGTTTTTCGGCACACTATCACCCCCTCAAAAAATATTTGAAATAAATTCACATTTTATATTGACTTTACATTAACTCTATGTTATACTTAAGTCACAGTAAAAACAAACCATCCCACACACGGGAGAAAGGACAACACCATGAAACAGATCAGCATCGACAATGGCCGCACCTACATGACCGCCGAGGAGGCTATGCCCGAAATCCTTGATCGCAATCTCTGGGACGTCCTTGCCAATATAATGGATGACGACACCCGCGAGACCGTTCACGCCGAACTCTCTCCCTGCTCCGAGCTGGAATTCCTGACCCGCTATCTCGAGCTCGCCCCCTCTGATCTTGTGATCGGATAAAAGAGAGGAGCGAATCAGGTGAAAAAGATCATCAATAACAAGCTCTACAATACCGATACCGCCGAACGTATCGCTTGTTGGGACAATGGCCTACTGCCCACTGATTTTTCACGGTGCTCTGAGGAGTTGTATCGCAAGCGCACAGGAGAATTTTTCCTCTTCGGCAGCGGCGGCGCCAACAGTAAATACGCTGTAAGTCGTGGAGACAATCGTTGGCAGGGCGGCAGTCAAATTACGCCGCTCTCCTGGGATTCTGCCCGCGAGTGGGCGGAAGAAAAGCTCAGCGCCAATGAATACGAGGCCATCTTTGGCGAGGTCTCCGAAGACAACGGCAAGACCGCCATCACCATAAACATCACTGTCAGCAAAGCCGAAACTGCCCGCCGTGCCGCCTCTCAGGCCGGAATGTCCCTGTCCGGCTATATCGAATCGCTTATCAAATAGTCGTTTGTCAACACCAAGGCCCCACCCCGCCCCATCTCATGTGTTGTTCTTTATCCCACGAAAAAGAGAGCTGCCTTTCGGTAGCTCTCTTTTTGTTTACTCCATGATCTCATGTTACTACATCTGTTTCGTCATTTTCGTCATTATCGTCAAGCGCCAAATATCTGTTGTGTTTTCGGCGTGGATACTGCTCATCTGTTTCACCGATTTCAAACGCAACCCGCTGCCATGTGTACCCGTACACATACCGCAGCGTCATGATCTGCCGCATCTGGCTGTCCTCTATAGACGCAATGTAACGGTGCAGGCGATTGAGCTCATACCAGCACCGTTGTATATTTGACGCGATAATCCCGCGCAAGTCCGCAATCTCTGCCGCATAGTCCCCCACACGGTCACTGCTCTTTGCGCTGCCCGGCATGCCCGTGATCTTACCCGTCACCGATTTAGCTGCCGCCTCGAGCTCTGCAAGCCGCAACTGGTCTCTCCTGATCTCCCGGTTAAGGTCTCGCAGCTGTGATAATTCCTCCCGCGTCATTCACTGTCGCTCCCGCAAGGCCATTTCAAGCCAAAGTCAGACCGTTTGATTTTGCACTGTGGCTCCCCGTCCCGCCAAAAGACAATGCCCTCCATGTGGTGATCTCGCAAAAAGTCTCTGATTCCCTCGAATGTCCGCGGCAAATCAATCACCTCCACCCCGTGTCTTTGCAGGATATCCCGCTCCAAACCATATGGATTCCCCTGAAAGTGCGGCCCGATGGCCTCGTATGTCCCATCCTCAATATCCGGTGTATTGCGATAGGCATGCACAAACCACTTGTCAGCACTCCCGTCAAAATCCACCGGCACCCAATGCGGCCAATGTCCTGTCACCGGGTCTGGTTCACAACACGCGATAGCCCCAAAAGGCGGCTTTCTCCCCCTCTTAGCATCATACCGCTTGTAGAACTTTCCACCAATTACTGCGCAGCAGGAGCCATCATATTTGACTGTCGCTTCGCCGCCGCCATCCAGCACCCACTCCAAACCGCTTTTCGCAGTTGGTTTGATCGTCGTTACACGTCGGCCCTCAAATACCCGTTCAAACAATGTCGGTATTTTTTTCATATGTTATCCCCCTCTCAGCTCCGGGTTGTCATGTATGTTGCTGATGACCTCCTTATCCATTCGTTCTCCATGGGAGCAGAAATCATATTCTCGCATGAAAATAGGTGTCCCGTTATCGTCTGCTTTGTGGCAATGGCAACTATGAAATCCATCCCAGTGTTTGCACTCCCGGCACCTGACCACCGTCACAGCGTCGATAGTGGGGGCGTTTTTCAACATTCCACGGAACTCACCTATCGTGAATTTTCTCTTTCGAGGTGTATTCCCAATAGCTGCTGCCAATCCTCCAAAAAAACCATCGTTGAATAACTTCGTGTCAAAATCATCAGCATCAATAAGCCTCATGTTCGTCCTCCTTATCTATGCGGGCCCCGCACTCCTCGCAATATTTTGAGATCGGTTTTTCCCAACTGCCCTCTGTAGTAATCACATAACCGCACTTCGTACAGCACCACTCATCTCCACCCAAATGTGCCCACCGCCCATGCCTCACCTCCGCAACGTCGGCAGCGGGGACGGCTTTGATTGCGTTGCCAATATTCCATGCCACGGTATCGCCGCAATAGTCCAGCATCCTCAGTCTCTCTTGATACTCTTTTTCGCAAATTTCAAGTGCCGCCTCCCGCTCGATATACTCAGCCATTGTCACCCCTCCTTTACCCCGCGCCATTGCCAGTTGCACTTGTTATTCTCCCGGCATGTTTTGCACCGGTCATCCATCTTGCCGTCAGAGAGGTACTGCTTCCCATTCCAGACACATTTTGAGCAGAATCCGTGCCAACTGTCCACTGCCGCGTCCTTTTCGTCGATTATCTGTTTGAGACTGTCCCTGAGCAGTTCATTTTCTTTTTCCAAGCAATCGTAACGCTTGAGCTTGGTAATCACATCATTTTTTTCAAAACCCCATGACCTTAAAGCTTCTCCGAACATCGTTTCCTCGAACTCAACCACGCTGTCCGTGAACTGTTTTACGCAGATATCAAACATACGCATACTTTCATCCTCTTCGCCCCCACAAGCCCTCTGGGGAAACAGATCTCGTTTCAAGGCTTGACGGTCATATCTTTTATCACTTCTCAACCCTACCCACGGCCTATACTTGCGCATAATTTCCTCTATCTCTCCACTGCTTAATTTTTTCATCGACCGTCTTCCCACAAGGCTTTTACCGCCTCATCACGCTCCACGAGGGCTTCTTTTGCCATCTCAACAGCTTCCCATGCCGCATCACGTTTCCTGATTTCGCTGAATCTGCTTTCCAGCAGGTTTAATTCTGCAATCGCTTCTTTGTTAGTCATGGTCAGCACCTCCCATACCCCGCCATTCAAAGCAGTCTCCATTCGGAAATTCTATATGCTTCTTACACATATAAACTCCCGTATGCGGGTTTCGTCCCTTGTTGTGCGTACAATTCGGACATCCGCCCATATGATACAGGTCAGCCACCGCCGCATCACGCTCCTGTTTCACCCGTTCCCATTTGTCACGCTCCTCGAGAGCGGAGATTGCGTTGTCTACAACTTCTGTCAAGGCTGGTACGGCTATCTTCAAACCCTCAAGATTCTGAATCGTTTCTCTGTCGGTCATGGTCTGTCCTCCATTTCCATAGCGGCCTCGGCCTCCTCGCGGGTCAGGAAAACGGTTTTGCCGATTTGGTCAATGTGTTCCTGTCTGCACGGGCACTCGTACACAAATAACTTCCCGTGGTCGCAGAAGTCGCACTGGCCCTCGCCGTCTATGGAAACTGGACAAACCATATCACACCCGGGCCCAGCACCCCAGATCAACGCAAATACAGCCGTTGCTGGCAGCACCACACACCGCCCGTCCCGGTCGGCCTGTGCAAGTTCACGGAGGCGGTTAAGGTCGTACTCTTCGCCTAATATATCCTCGATAGTTGCAAGTCTATGAAACGAAGTCTCGTGTTGTCCGGCGTGATCAACACTGATACCCCCGTTTTTAAGTCTTTCAGTCAGCCTCTTCATGCTCTGTCCTCCATCCCATACATGCGCCGCAGCCGTGCCCACTTCTCACGATACCACTCGCGCCATCTCGCACACGCCTTTGTGCAGCGTGGATTATTGCACTTTTCACATGGGTATGTCATCGCCCTGCCTCCCATTCCCGATATAGCCGAAACCAGTCATCCGCCCGCATAACCACAAGCCACTCGCTGTTGTTGCGCCGGTGGGCCACTATAGGGAGATCGCCGTTGTCCCTGTTGTCCCGCACGGCCTGCTCCATCGCATCGTACAGTCTCAAGTGCTCCGTGCGCTTGACCTCAATATGTACCCCCGGCAGCCCTATACAGTCCGAAGAATCGCTGTCCATATTGCCGCCCCGCTGCGCGGATGCTGCCCGCAAGGGGTTTCCGCAATACTGCGCTGTCCTGCGCACATCATAGCCCTGTTCCCGGCAGAAGCGCGCCCACTCGAGTTCCCCGCGTTTCCCCTTAGCCTTGCTGTTCATTACTTCCCTCCTGTGGCAGTTGGCAGACGATACCCCGGCAATAGAGTTCCCCGTCCTCAAATACATCAAACTCTGCATGTGGCAAACTGGTTTGGTAGTACCAGAAGCAATCGTTTCCTCTTAGTGCCTGTATCCACGGGAGCATGGCTACGTGCTTTTGATAAAGCCTGCAACTTCCGCACTCACCCGCTGCCATTTTGTACGCCTTGCTTCCATCAACATAGACTTTTGTGTCACCCCAACAACCAATTTCGTCGTCGATCGCACCCCTGAGTTCCATGTTGTCATCTGAATAACCAAATACTACGACAAGATGAGATCTTTTGGCCTGTAGTGCTTCGGCTTGCGTGATCTCGCATCCATACTCTCGCCCATGTAGGCGTTTTGCCATTTCATTTATTGTCATCGCTACCTCCATACGTCACATCAAACGCCCACTGCTCAAGCTCATCCACGTCAAAGCTGTGCTCTCCCTCCGGCGGGTCGCTTGCGCGACTGCCTGCCCGTGACTGCCGCCCCGCGAGAGGCTGCCGCCCCGCAAGGGGCCGCCCGTCTTTCTCCTCCCTGAGCCGCTCCACACACCACGACAAAATTGCCCGGTAGTCGTTCTTATACCGCTTGCCCGTCGAGCCCTTGTAGTTGTCCAATATCTCAATCAGCCGCGCAGTGTCCGCCTCACCATAAGCGCCAAGCAATTTCTCATGCTCTGCGTTGGTCATGGTTACATTTTCGGCAAATTGGACTGCGTGCTCTCTCTCAACTTCCGGTCCACTCTTCGCGCGCGCGGGCGCGCGCTCTCCCTTGTTTCGTTTTGTTTTGTTTCCGTTTGGTTTATCTAATGTTCTCGCACCCGGTCCGGTTCCCGTTCGGTTCTGATCTCGCACCCGGTTCGGTTCTGATCTCGCACCCAGTCCGGTTCCGGTCTCAAAATCGTCTTCATTTTGAGACGCGAAAGAATTTAACGCATATGACCCGCACTGCCCGCCTCTTCCGGGCCTGTAAGAAATGAGGCCGCTTTGAATTAGTGTGTTGCGCGCTCTGTCAAAGGATGCCTTTGTTATACCAAGCTCATCAAGCAGCCTTGTGTTTGATACCGTAAAATCACTTTTCCAACAAAACTGATTGCAGTATGCCATCAGCCGATGCCATAAAGCCTGACAGTTTGCCGGAAGTGGATTCTCTATCAGCCAAACATAAAAGGCGTTGATCTCCTGTATGTAGTTCATCCTCCAGCCTCCTAAAACGGCAGATCGCCGTCGTCAGTGAGTACAATATCCTCAAAATCCTGACCTTGTTTCTCACCTCGTCGCCGATCGGCGAAATACACCTGATCGGCCGCAACCTCAGCAACTTTTCTTTTATTGCCCTGCCGGTCCTCGTAGCTGCGCGTCTGAAGCGTGCCCTCAACGGCGACCTGCATGCCCTTGTCAAAATAACGGGCCACAAACTCAGCCGTCGACCGCCACGCCACAATGTCGATGAAGTCCGTCTGCCTGTTGCCGTCCCTGCCCTTGAAATTGCGCTCCAACGCCAGTGTAAAGGCGCACACCGCTACCCCGTTCGGCGTCTCTTTCAGCTCCGGGGTCGCCGTCAGTCGCCCCATTAAAATCACTCTATTCAGCATGCCGTACTCCTTTCAAATACGCTTTGTCCCGTATGTCCGCCGTCTTAAGCCCATGCTTCCGGCAGAGTATTTTATCAAGCGGTATCCCATACACATGGTATTTCTCCCGAAACGCCTCGCGCCCGATCGTCTCCGCCTCGGTGTGATGCACCCGGCAGAGCTCAATCGCCGGTATCCCCTCGTGAATGATCTGCGTCCGGTCGCGCCCCATGCCAATGGCTTCCTCGTGGTGTAAATCGCCCCGCTTCCCGCAAATACAGCACTTGCCGTAAAACAGGCACGCATAGAGATAGGCGTCAATGTCGTCCGTGCGGTTGAGCAGACTGTCAAGACACGGCACGTCGTTTCGCAGGCAGAAGTTGATCAGATAGTTGATGTACTCGCGTGCCGTCGTCATGTCGGTGTTCCCGAGTGAGAAATCCTCATAGCCCCACTCGTCGCACATGTATGCCTTGAGCGTCTCATGCACGTTGTCCGCCTCGGTGCGCACGTCGTACCCCGCCCAGGTGCAGATGTCCGCCACAATGGCCCGCGCTTTGCGCCGCTGCTTTGCCGAAATAGCCCGCCCGTCGTCAAGGCGAATCTCACACTCCCGGTATCCCTTGCGAATGACGTCAAGAAAATTGCCGTACTCCGCCGTGATGGTCATAAGCCCGCTGTTCGGGTCGTAGTCCGTCACTCTGCCCGTCAGTGTCATTTGCAAAACCTCACATTGCCTTTGCTGTCTTCAATCGCCACGCGCCGGATTGCGTCGCCCTCGTATTCTATGGCAGCTACACGGAACTTCGCGTAGCTCTTGTATTTCGGTTTGCCGTTTCGGTCTGTCCCATCGGAGAAATACTCGCCCTCTTTGAGCTCAAAGAAGATGTCCGGCGCCGTGTACAGCTCCCGGCCAATCCCCCAGTTGAAGCAGGCTCGTTTGAAGCTGTCCGAAGCGTGGCCTTTTTCCGCGTCCTGATTGCTCTCCGCTCCCGCATCCTCTTTCCAGACCCAGCGCTCCCCGCCTTTGTCATAGTTCACATTGACCCCCACCGAACAGAAGAGATTGCCCTTGTGTTCGTCGTGGCGGCGCTGCCAGTTATCCGGCCCCACTGTCTCATCAAGGATCCGCATATCACAGCGCGCGTCCTTGTAGAGCAGACACAGTGCATATACCTTTCCATCCTTTTTGCCCGGGCGAAGCTGCTGAATCCGGCACTCAATCTCATCTGCCGTCAGCTTGCGAAACTTTATCACCGTTTTTCTCCTCCTTAAAACAAATCGGGCAACGGTTCCCAATGCAGAGCGTAGGGCTGTCCAAAACCTCGCCTGTTGCCATGCAGATTGTCCGCATCGGGCAGCGTCCGTCTCTTGCACACAGTGGGCAGTTGACACAGATCACTTTTCCATTCGGGAAGTGAATCATCATCTCCAATCTGCCCACTGTGTAATAGTCCACTCCGTAATACCGGATTACCCCCGGCATTACGCCACCTCTCTTTCGATGTTGTGCTGCTGCGCCCAGTGCTCGAAAAACTCCTCGCGCATGCTCTCCAGACAATAAAGGCTCAGATCGTCCAGCGTCCTGCTGCGTACCTCGGGCAGCGTCGAATGATACTGACCCATAAAGGATTCCCGCGCCATCTCAATCAGCTCACCGCGACGGTCTTCGTCACAGTACCTGACCCCGAGGCGGAACCACACATAGAAGCTCCACCGGTGTTGCTCAAGGTCGGCAAAATACAACATGTCCTCCGGCGTCGCAGATGTCCTCACGATCTCGTCAAAGCAGTCCTCGCACAACTCTTCCCCTCCGTAATGGTATCGGGCATCGCCCGTGTAAATCTCCTGCGAGCACTTGTCACAGTATGCCGTCATATCCTCCGGCCCTCCCGTTCGTATGTATCGCTCATATAGGTTTTGATATAGCAGAGGAATCATTGACATTTTGTCCTCCTTGCCCTATACTGGGGCTGTCATTACTTTGTGGGCTTCGGCTCACACCCGCCGTCTCAACTGTTCCCGCAGTTGGGGCGGTTCTTTTTTTCTCCTGCTCGAGTGCGTCCAATGCTGCGATGAAGCACTGCTCGCCTGTATGGTAGCCGTAACGCTTGCGAATGGCGTGAAACCTCTTTGCAATCTTCTGTGACGTCCTGATGTGGATTCGCCCGGTCTTCTTATTCCGGTCCGGCTTTCTCTCGCTGCGGGGCCGTTTTACGCCGTAGTCCAAATCCGAGGCGTCCCACAGCTCCGTGACCTCTTCGGCCCCATACGCCGCCAGAAACGCGGGGATATCTCCCGGTACAGGGTTCAGCTTCCCGTTCTCAATCTGCGAAAGCCTCGGCTTGTCCAGATAGGCTCTGCCGATCTCCCGCTCAATCCTCTTCAGCGTCTTCCCAGTGCGAGCATCTTTCAGTCTGTTCATCCTGCCTGTCTCTCCTTTCTTCAGGTTCAAATTCCGGGCAGTATGTAATGCGGTAGCTTTTCATCGGCGGAAGCCGGTTGCCGCGTCCATCCGTGTTTCCCGCCTTGTATGTCGGTGTCGCCCGCCATCCTGCGACCGGCGTAAAGTCCCGCGACCATGAGCAGCCGCCCAGTGCCTTTTTGCAGTCCCAACACGGTTGATCGCTGGTCATATCTGATGTGCTTCTCCCATCAAACGGCATTTTGTTTCTTCCTTTTCCGATACTCCCGCTGATACTGTGCAATCTTCTCTTTATTGGCCTCGTAGTACTCCCGTTTATGCTGTGCAATCTTCTCTTTATTGGCCTCGTAATACTTCCGGTTTTTCTGTGCTATCTTCCTCTGTTTGGTCGAGGCCGGAAACAATATCTCCCGCTCGATCTCCCTGCTCTGCCGGTAGTCCGCCATCTCCATTGTATCGTTGATGCAGCCCGGGTACGGGCAGTTAAAGCAATCTCTGTTACATATCGCCATCCCGCATCACCCATCTTTCAACAGGCTCGGTCTGCTCGGTCATCGCCTCAATCTCCGCGAGCATCTCGTCGATCTCGCGCAGCTGCTTGTCCGTCAGCCACATCATGACGATGATGCCAACGATACACACCGCCGAGATGATGCCGCAGACAACGGAGATCATTCTGCGACGCCGCTGCGCCCGCTCACTCGGACGCTTGCCTTTGTAAGTCACCTGTACTCCTCCTTTTTCATTCAGACATCGCTTTCAGTCAATAAAATAGTTTTTGGCTTGTCTGGAATAATGGCGCATGATATGCTTGCTATAATCATTTGTAAAGGGTGTGGTTGCTGTGACAAAAGAGCAAATCGAGTTGCTGACAAAGTACAAAAACGGCAAAGACTTTTCCGAATGGTGTACCCCGAGCGGCTCTGTCATGCGCTATCTCTTAGAAGCCGGCCTGATAGAAAGCGATTGTACCGTCTCTCCAAACTTTTTTCGAGCCAGTCAAAAAGGGCTGTCAGAGCTGTCACGGTTGGAGGAAGTGACGAACGAGAATTCCCGCAAGAAACGCGAGAAGAAACTCGACCGTATATTTCAGATATTTCTTCTGATACTTGGTTTCATTCTCGGCGTCGCAGCAGAGCATTTCGGCACCATTGTTGAGTCTTTTCTCTCGCTGTTTCGCTAAATTACCCGCGTCCCGCTCAGATGGCCTCTTGCCTTTGTAGGTCATTGAAATCTGCCTCCTACCATCTTTTCTGAAATCATCCGTGCAATATCAATCGCCAAATATCTTTTTTCTTTTCCGTCCTTAATGTACGGGACATCTCTCAGGTAATCGACAGCTTTTTCGTATCCGCAGCCCAGATATCTGCAAACCGCCGATAGATTTGGGAAATTTCCAATTTCACTTTTGATGTCCTGAGTAATCTGTCTGCGGTCAGCCATTGTCGCCACCTCCCTCTTATGCGCATTTGTCCTCGTAAAACTGTTGCCACTCAAAGCCTAATACGTTAGCAATTCGTTTGGCCACTTCAACACTTGGTCTGCGTGTCCCAATTTCAATTGAGGCATAAAAGCTCTGAGAAATGCCACTCGCCTTTGCCACATCTTGCTGAGATCTGTTGCCTCGTAATTCAACCAGCCACTTTCTCATTTTTTCACCTCCTAACTCTATATGCGTTTATCATATCATCACTAAGTGCGTTTGTCAACTCATTTAGCGATAATTATTTAACTTTTCTTGATTTCTATTACATTATGTGATTATATAAAATCAAAAGGAGGAGTTTAAAAATGTTTTCAATTCGGCTTAAAGAATTAAGAGAAAATGCAAATATGTCTCAGCAGGCATTTGCTGATAATTTTGGTGTAGCACAATCAACTGTAGGAAGTTGGGAAGCTGGCAAACGTGAGCCAAACTATCAAACAACAATGCGTCTTGCCGATTTCTTTCATGTCTCCGTCGACTATCTAATGGGACGAGAGGTCCAGAAAGACGAAAAAAAAGCCCCTGAACCAAAAACGGTTCAGAGGCGAATTATGTGCTATGGCGGTGGAGTATCGGAAGAAACGGTAATTTCCGAAGAAGAGTATGAAACCCTCCAAGCTGTGTTAAAAACACTGCGCGAGCAACAGAAGAAGCGGGATGCTTCAAAATGAGGAAAATAATACCTGAAAACAATCTCGCATATTGACTTGTAATGTCGAATCTTGTTAGATATTGTAATATTATCCACTATTACAGAAAGGGATGATATTATGATCTGCATTATCCGTCTGGCAAATCAATTCATTCTGCGTGAGAACATCACCAATCTGTTTTTCACACCGAAATCGTTGCGAGAACTGACAGATCGGCTTGGGTACAGCCTGCTCTCCTATACAGAGGGGCAGGAGATCATCGAGCATCAAAGCCTGCAATCCTACACAGAGAAAAAGGCTTTCACTGTCTTCGTCGGCGACGCGCGTATCATCCTGTATCAGGACAATCTTTCATTCAGTGAAAAGGTATTTGTAATCCTACATGAAATCGGCCACATCGAACTCGAGCATACTTATTTTGGAATACTGGGGAAGTCGGAAGACAGTGCACAATCTGACGCACAGGAGCAGGAAGCCGATGCCTTTGCCTATCAGGTGATGGCCCCGTTGAGTTTTCTGCGTCGGCGTGGCGTCTCCGACACCGAGCAGATCAAAGAACTCACAATGCTTTCCGGTGATCGAGCTGCACACGTGCTTGCTCTTCTCCATGACTCTACTATCCGCGACTCCAACGATGCTCTTGTGGCCCGGCGAATCTCTCGCGCAATGCCTCGGGTCAAAAAGAGATGTTCGGCGGCCATCATCTTTGCAGTAATCCTTGCGCTTCCTGCACTGTATGGCATTATTTCATTTGTCGGGACATTTGCAGGCGCAGACGAAGCACTTCCCACACAGATCAATTCGCCCGACCTGCCTGATTCTGTGCAATCTGTGAGCGTAACAGAGACATACTATGTCACCGCACAGGGCGAAAAGTATCATCGTGCCGGATGCCGCTATCTCAAAAACAGCACACCAATTCCTGTGACGGGCGATGAACTGCAATATTACGCTCCGTGTAAAATTTGTTTTCCGAATGGAGGTTAAGCTATGCCCAGGCCAAAATCTACGCAGCCACCAGCCCTTGGCAAAGACGGTCTTTATCGGGACACATTTTATTATAAAGGGAAACAGTACAGCATCAAAGCAAAAACGCTGCCCGATCTCTATGCAAAAATACAGATAAAAAAGCAGCAGCTTGAAAACGGTGAGATCGTTGTCAATAAAAATACTACCGTAAAGCGTTGGCTCGAGGAGTGGCTCGAGACTTATCGAAAAGGGCATGGCGGAGATAAGAACTATCGTAATTACGTTAGTATCGTCAACCATGATATTGTCCCGTATATCGGTGTTATGAGGCTGTGTGATTTAACACAGTACGATCTTCAGCGCACAATAAACCAACAACAAGGACGAAGCAAAAGCCATGCATCACATGTCCTCAATACCATAAGACAGGCTTTCCGCCGCGCCGCCATCAACGGTTATCTTGATCTGATCGTAATTGAAAATCTGGAACTTCCAAAGACCAAAAAGGGATCTCACCGCGAAATTACAGAGGAAGAACGCCGCCTCACCCTCGAAACAGCAAAAATTCATCCCGGTGGGTTATGGGTGAAAACGATTCTGTACTTGGGGCTGCGCCCGCAGGAGACCGTTCCGCTTACACCGGATGACTTTGATTTCAAAAATGGGATTTTGCATATCAATAAAGCTCTGAAATCGGGTGCCAATAAGATCGGCGTACCCAAAACCACCGCCGGCATCCGTGAAATCCCCATACCTGATATCATCTATGACGAACTAAAGGCCGCCTGTGAAGCCTGTAAAACGCCTACACTCTTCACGCAGCAGACTAACGACCGTAGACATACAGAGGCGTCTTTGTACTGCCTGTGGAACTCTTTTAAGCGCCAGATGGATATTCTCGCGGGGGCCAAAGTCTATCGGAACCAGATTATAGAATCCAAAATTGCTGAAGATCTAACTCCCTATTGTTACCGGCACACCTATTGCACCGATCTACAGGACGCGGGTGTTCCCATCAACGTTGCGAAATATTTCATGGGACACGATGACATCAAGGTAACAGCGTCCATTTATACGCATCACAGCAAAAAAGCGTCCGAAGACGCTCGTGTGCTTATCAATCGACATCAATCCTCAAAGACAAAATAAAAAGCGAGCTTGCTTGCATTAATACTTACATTAATAACCCTGAATAATGCCGAATAATACCTAAGTATGCGAACCAGTAAGAAATGCAGTAAGAAAACAAAAAAAAGCCCGGAAGCCTTGAATAATCAAGTGTTTCCGGGCCTTTTTATATGGTTGCGAGAGAAGGATTCGAACCCTCACAAGCAGAGTCAGAGTCTACCCTCCGCTTCACAAAAACCCTTGTTTTTCTAAGGAAGAAAGCACTTTAAAAATCGCACTGACATTAATAC
>NZ_JACRSP010000008.1 GCF_014384765.1 Feifania hominis
TGGTTGCGAGAGAAGGATTCGAACCCTCACAAGCAGAGTCAGAGTCTACCCTCCGCTTCACAAAAACCCTTGTTTTTCTAAGGAAGAAAGCACTTTAAAAATCGCACTGACATTAATACTTACATAAATACAGACTACTATTCTTCCTGTCTATGTACGTGATAACCTCAAGCTCATCCATACTAACACAATAGATTCTATAAAACAACCCTTAACAATCAACAAAACACAACCAAATAATATGGAAAAATTTAGCGCAATATGGTATATTGTAGCCAAAGCTAGAATAAGGAGGGCAACGTTCATGATCTGCCAAAAGTGCGGCAAAGAATTCAAGGGAACCATCACTGTTATCTGCCCTCAATGTATTCGTGAGCAGGAACAGGAAGCTATGGGAATTTCTAAAACACAGGCAAGTACATACGGCGAATGCAGACTTTGCGGCAAGGTCTCAAATGAGCTCCTTAACGGTGTCTGCCAAAACTGTATCACGACATATCACCTTACCAATCAGGGAAAAGAAGACGATGCTCTCGCAAGGCAGCTTGCCGCAGAAGAAAGGTGGAAAAAAAAGAGGTTTCGCATCTATCTGATGCTTATCTGCATCAATTCACTGGTTCTCGCAATTTTTCGATTTGGATTATCCGCAGCCGGATTGTGCGCCGTCGCCGACATTCTTATTGTCAGAGCGTTGAAAAATAAAAACTCATGACATGCTACATTAGATCAACGTTAATGCCAATCTGATGAAAGAGGCAATTAAAAATGGAAAAGGGAGTGGTTCTTTTCGTGAAAGATAAACTGGTTGGCGCTCTTGGCGGCCTGGGTCTTGTGCTCTGGTATCTGATTGGCCTCGTGTTGCTGTGCATACCGCTGTATTTTCTCAATCTGCCTTTCTGGGCGGATGCTTTGATCATCCTTGCCATCCTCTATCTACGCGGCATCGGTGACGTCTTAACATTCGTGGTTTGGATATGGGCTTTCTTATCTGTCCTTAAAATGCCGCTTAACAGGGTGTCCATTGTCTTTTATGTGACATTCGCCATTTTCTGCTTTACGTCGATATTGCCCGTAATTGTCAATTTGGTGATTTCCATAGTGCAAGCTTTCAAAGAGTGCTATATGAAAAGAAAGAGCTGATCCCATTCCACAAAAAGGCGGGGGCCACAAAGCCCCCGCCTTTCCCATTACCACACCTTTTTACTCACTCCAAACAGCTCATAGAGTACACGCCTGCGCTCCTGCGACATCGCTGGCAGTGCCTTGTCGATGGCCTCTTTCTTTGCCCGGCTTGCCGAATACTGTGTACCATCCCCTTTCACATTTTTCTGCGCCTCATAGGCCGTGACAAACTGCCCCGCCGTGATACCAACGTTCATTGCCGTATCCGCGTTTCTGCGCATACTGTCAGACAGATAGGATAATTCAGGCACATAGGAGTCGACATATTCGCGGTATACCTGCTCCGCCTCCTCTTTTGTCCCCTTTGCAATGGCAATGATCTCACGCCTGATATCGTCGATTTTCTTTTTCCTCTCAGCGTTGTCCGGCATACTCCCGAGCAGCTCTTTCTCCTGTTTACGCAACTCCGTGATCCGGCTGGCAGCCTTTGTATAAACAGACAGCTTTTTCTCCTCCGGCGTCACATAGCCACCCGGTATGCCCTCGACAAAATTCTTCGTCTTCGCCTCAGTCCGAAGCTCATCCATTTCTCTGTAAAACCGGCTTGTCACACCGCTTTGATACAACGGATCTGCAACGAACTGTTTTTCAATCGGCGAGACCAGAACCTTTTTGAGAACGCCGCCCAATCCGCTCTGTTGTCCCGTCGTGGCCGGTAGAAGCGTGTCGCCGATCACTCCGGTATAACTCTTAATCAGATAATCAATCTGCTTGGGAGACAGGTTGAACCAGTCCCCCAGCGCCTTGGCAATTTCCGATGTTGTGCTGTCGTACTGGTATCGAGGCTCCAAATCCTGCATACTCTCTGGCACGATGACGCGTCCCGCAAAGTCTTTGTTGTCCCCACCCGGCATAACGGAGAGCAGCGGTTCAAACGCATTGTCCGTCAGCGGATTCGGCGGCAAAATATTTGTTTTCACGCTGTCCGTCCAACCCTCGAATGCGCTCTCAAAGTCCTCTCCCTGTGCGAAACGGGCCGCCCTCTGAAAGAGCGCCACAAGAAGTATCCCATACTCCCGTGACTTCGGAATCTTGATAAAGCTCTTCGGGTATCCGTCCTCATCCCGGTCAAATGCGTTTGGAATCAGGTAGTACAAATCCTTTGTCCGATTGTCCAAATCCTCATAATAGGGGTTGTCATCGTTTCCCGCAGCGCCGAGCAGTGCCGGAATGATATACTGAGACAAAGCCAGAGCGGCAACCCCGGTTCCTGCCGCCTTTGCCAGCGTCGACGTCGGTCGGTTTTTCAGTTGCCTTGCCATTTTGTCAAGCCCCTGCACACCAGCGTTGAAATACAGCACCCAGGAATCAATGGCCTTTCCCATTGGCCCCGACCGCGAAAAGTTGGTTGTCACATCAGCCGCCGCAGATATAGCGCGCTTTCTTCCATCCGGTGTGTCGCCGAATTTGTCGATCGCGTTGAGGTATTCAGCGAACCTTGTGACGGTCTCCGAACCCTCGTTGAGCGCTGCCATGCCGTCCCAGACTTTCTTTGCCGACCGTTTGACAATCCCGCCCGGATCACTGCTCTTTACGTACCCCTTTTCCGCATTGAAAAATCCAGAACCTCTTCCGCCGAGCGCCTGAAAGGTCTGCCATTCCGGCGAGTTGTCCATCATTTTTTTTGCCGCTCTCAAGATGTTTTCAGAAAATTTCCCCGGGTTGTTGGCGATGGAATGAGCATATCCCGTCTGCGCATCTTTTATAGAATTGCGTAGCGCGAAAAATGGGTTGTGGCCCGTAATAAGTGATTTCATCGGGGTTGTAACAGTTCTGCCAACCCTTGTGCCCGTACCGTATTTCCGGTTGAACAGATCATTTACCGCATCATAGGTTTGTTTTGTCACATTGATGGTGATCGGCTCCCCGTTCTCAAACGCCGTGAGTTGATATGTGCCGTTTTTCAGTGCTCTCACTGTGTCCGCAAGCTCCAGCTCCCCGGTCTCGAGCAGTGCGTTCACACTCAAATCTGACGGTGTTCCCACGATCCGGCCGTACTTGCTTCCACTTGGACTGTTCTTTACAAATTGCGCGAGTTCAAGCAAAAGCGCATTCTTTCGTGCCGCACGCACGATCTGGTTGAGCCTCTTCGCAAATGCGTCCCTCATGTCCATGATCGGCGACGTGTCCCCGGTCGCCGTCTTTATAACAGAGGCTACGCGGGTGTTGAAATCGTCGTCTGCATATACGCCTGTGCTCTGGCTGAGATGATCCTGTTTTCCCTCCCGGTAAGTTGGAATATAGTTCGGGTAAAGCTCTTTGAGATAGGTGTAAATGTCCTGTGCAACAAGACCGCTGCCTACAGCCCACTCCTGCATGAACTGATCCCAATACTGGTTGATCTGATCCCGATACTGTGAAAAATTCGGGTGCTCTGCCTCAAGACGCGCTGCCTCTATGGCGCTCTCCTGCCCCGTTACAGCAAGAACCGGTTTGCCCCGCGCATCCCTGTTGATGTTATTCAGGTGCTCCATATACTGCTGAAATGCTGCGCGCTCCCCGTCTGGAATCTGAGAGAATACCTCATCAAAAGATGGTCCTATGATATTTCCGTCAATATCAGAAAGCCCCTTTTGCAGCAGAAAATCAACCGTCTGACCGGCCTGCCGCACCAGCTGTACATAGTCTTCCATTGTCGCCGCCCCGGCATTTGTGCGGCGCTGATCTTTCGACGCGCGTTCAAGCTCGGCCTGCCCGCTGACAAGCTGAGAATAGAGGTATCGTCCAGCAGGCCTGACCTTATTTCTGTAAAGCTGTGCCGCCCGCTGCCATATGCTCTTTTTTTCTTGCGGCAGATTCTCTGTTGCTCCCTGCGTCTGTGCCTGTAATACCTCTACATCTCCCTCGTCTCGAACTGAATCCTGTGATCTCCCGGACAGGGCTTGCTGTGTTTCGGCCTGCCCACCAATACTTCTGCCGTTTCCCTGACCTCCCTGCTGCGAAAGCAAGCTGTCCCGATAGGCCGCCGCTTCATCGTAGTCGGTGAAAGTGGGCAGTGACTTGAGCTGCTCCCTTGTGTAGCCGGGATAAGAACCGGCTCTTCGTGCCACCTCCGCCGGGCTGTCGCCATTGTGAACGAAGAATACCACGTCCGGCGTTCCCCACTCCGCTTTCCAGTTCTCCGCGTAAGCCGGGTTAAAATCCATACGAGCTACCGGGACAAAGCCGAGCTGCATGTATTTGTCGGCAAGGTTGTTTAAGTTATCCGCCACATAGCAGTCGAGCTTGTTGCCCCCGTTTGCTATGGCAGTGATTAACAGGTCTCTGACTGCTTTCGGTGTATGGTTTTTCCTGTTTTTAAACACGCCGGTGATGTTCCCGTCCGGCTCCACTGCGACGCCCGCTGTCCTGTCCTGCGAGAGCATTGTTTTTGTCCCGCTCTCGTCGAGCTGCTGCGCCGTGTGCCCGTCCACAAAGCCGCCGTATATATTACTGCGTCTCGCCTCATCCAGCGCCAATGAAAAAGAGGCGTTGTCGCCGGTGCTGTCCTCCAGCCCCAGATCGGCAAAGCCTCTTTCATTCATGATCTGTCTTGTCTCAGGGTCGATCAGCTCCACTCGATGAGAAAGTCCAGCGTCTCTTCGTCCGGCACCCCACCCGCTCGACATTTCCGGATATGCGGCCCGTCTACCGGATCGCTGAGATATTCCTGATTGAGAATTTCCGTTGCTGTCCTGTTGTCGTTCCTGAGCCACTCCATATACCCCGCCGACTCGTTCGTCAGCGTATCCCGGTACGGCCGTGTGCTCGGTCGCCAGACCCGTTTCTCCTGCTCCATTCCGCAACCCTCCATTATTGTTATTATAATCCAATCCGCCGCTCTGTTCAAGCGCGTTCTGCGCTGTTGCAGTTCTTCTCCCGGTGAAAAGATTTCTCCCGGCACTGACCACATTGAGTCCACCAAATGAGAGCGCCGATGACGCCGCCGTATCGGCAAGCCGGTCGCGCACCTCGTCTTTGTCATAGGCCCACTTCCCAGTTTCAAGCTTTGACGCAAGCTGTGCCCCCGCGATGGTTGAGCCCTCCTGCGCCACCTCCTGCGCGGTCTCTCCGGCAATGTCCACCCCACGGCGCAGCAGCTCTTCCCCGATTTTCTGCGCTGTGCTCTTTGTCGCGCTGTTCCTTGCCAGTGTGCGGAATGATTTGAGCAGCTGGTCGGTCTGTACAAACTCAAGAGCCGAGTTCACTGTACCTACACCGAGCGCAATCTTTTTGGCCGTCTCATGGGAAATGCCGTTTTGCACCATTTCGTCATATGCAAGACCTGCCTCTATTTCAAAATTCTGCTTGGTGCTTCCCGCCTGTATGGCAGCAGCTACTGCTGCCGGTACTGTGATAACCTCCTCTGGCAAAACATTGAGACCTGGTGCCTGCCCTGAGAGCGCTGCGACCCCAATGCCGCTCGTCACAAGTGCAAGTGTCTCGGGATCGGTAATCTGCCGCGCCTGCTGCCCAATCAGTGAAGCGGCCCCCGAAATCGCCTCCTGCCCCCAGCCGTTGGAAATGTATTTGTACCTGTCACTCTCCAGAATTTCTCTGTACTTATCCGCCTCATCCGGCAGACCCATCATCCGATTGAACATCTCCTGCCCATATCGTGCGTTGTAGTAGCCCCTCTCGGCACTGAGTCCGGTCAAGTCGCCGAGATTTGCATCCCGGTATCCGGCGTCAAGCAGCTGCTGATGCTCACGCTGCTGCGCTTCATCCAGCTCCTTATTCAGAGCTTTCAGCCTTGGCTGATACTGGCTGTACTGTGCAGCGAGCTTCATAATCTCATCCGCCGAGGCTCGATCCTGTGCCATGCCCGGCGCGCCGCGGAGCATGATCTGTTCCAAAACAGGTCCGCTGTACTGCTTGACGTTTTCCAGTTCAAAGTTGATCTCTTCGCTGCTGCGCTGTTCTCCCCGTGTCTGATCGAACAGAGCAGAGAGATCGGGCGTCTGTTCACGCTGTTTGGGCTTTGACGAAAATCCGTCAAGCGTGGGACTGCCGGTTGTGGTAATCACAGGCGTCTTCTGTTGTGTATTGTCTGCACCCAGTCGTCTCTGCGCTGCTTCCATGGTCTTTGCCGCCTCATAGGTCGGCAAGGCGGGACGATTGAGCCCCACCGGCTGCGCAAAGAAACCTGCACGGGTTTGTTTCTCCTGTGAAGCCTGCTGTCTGTAGTCGTAATTCTCTATGGCCGAGCGAACCTTGCTGCGATCAAAAGTCTGTCCGACCCCGATCGTGTTTTTGCTGTCATATTGCGCTATGGCCTTTTTTACCTTGTTCGGGTCAAACATGGTCTGCTCTCCTCTCTCATTACATGTACGGCCGTGGGTCAATGCCATACCTGCGCATGAGCGTCATCGTTTCCAGATCATTAAGCGCATCGAGATCATACATTTTCAGCAGAAAAGCGGCAATATCCTCTTTTGTCATTGCGCCCGAAAGGCTCGGGCTGTTGATCTGCGCATCAAGGTCCCGCATGATGTTCTCATAGCTGTAAGTGGGCGTTGCATTCTCCTGCTCCCATTTCTGATACTCCTGCCAGACGCCCTCGAGACCGGAATATGCAACGCCAAACTTCTTATAATTCTGCTGCAAATAGGCATATGGCCTCCCCGAATTCCGCATTTCTTCAAAGAGGTCTGCCTCCTGTGCTGTAGAGCTGCCTCCTGTGCCGGCGTTTTTCGTATACCCGCCGCTCGATCTTGAACTTGTATACTGAGGTGTGTTCTGTGCTTTCCACGCTGCGGTCAGCCCCTCCACATCCAGACCGTCAATCAGCTCACCGAGCAGGGTGAAGTTGCCGTACTGAGCCGCGAGCTGGGCCTCCTGCCACTTGCGTTCCCACGCGGTCGCCTCGGCCTGCGCCTGCTCGGCTCTCTTCTGTGCAAGCGCGTCTGCAATCATTTGCCCATACTGAAGCGTAATCTCAAGCCCCGCTGTGTTGCCGTCTGCTTTTGCATTTGCAATCTGGCGGTTGATCTCGTCAATGGCCTGTGCGCGGGCCGTCTCACCCTCAGCGTAGTTGGTCATGTAGTCGCCGTAAAGTCCCACTTTTGAACTCTCCGCAAGCCCGCCGGTGTAACCGGCCGCCGCGAGCTGCTGGTCAAGGTCACGCTCACCGAGACGGTAGTTGACCCAGTTGCCACGCGCGAGCCTGTCATACTGCCGGTTGAGCTCCGGCAGCTGTGCCCGGATGTCTGCAATCTGCTGTTCCGTCTGTTGGCGCGCAATCTCCTTTGCCTGGATTTCTGACATAATCCCCACCTGGTATTGGTCGCTTGGATTATAAGCCACCCCTCCGTTCGGCGACATAAAATACCAGTCTCCGCCTATGGCCTGAACCCGCTCTCCGACATCCAAAGGCCTGCCATCGCTGTGATAGCTCTTGCCGGTCGCCGTGTCAATGTACCCGTTGTAGGTGTTGCCGAGCGCGTCCTTGATCTCGGTGTAATAGCGCCCATTTTGCGTTGTTCCCTTTACCGGTGTTCCTGAGGATACCGGAGATGATGTGCCCGAACCGGTAGACACGATACCGCTGGAAGCCGAACTCGTCGTATTGCCTGAAGATACCGTCGGCTTGCTTGACGACCCCGGAACAGGACCTGTGTATTTTGTACTTCCGTTTTCTCCCTTAATCCAGTAATCCCCGCCGACCGACTGCACAATAGAGCCCGCCGCTACCGTGCTGTTCGGGTCATTTGGGTTTGTCAGCGTCACACCCGCGTCAGTGATATAGCCAACGTGTTCCTTGCCATCTTTGTCCCAGTATTTTGTCTCTGTGACCCTTGCCAAATCGCATGCCTCCCCAAACGGGGCAATCCCCGTTTGGGGGCCCCACTAATTTCATGTGCGGAAGCCCGAAATGAATTCGGGCTTCCTGGGCGCTTGTCGCGCCAGTTTGCGCTTCGCGCTCACTCAAATGGAAATCGCGCCGTTTCTCTCCTAATACAGTCCCACTGAATGAATCCTGCGGTTCTCACTCGTCACCGCTACATTTTTGCCGCTGTTGTCCAACACAAAGCTGCCCCCGCCGTCCAGCATGATGACATTGTCAAAGCCATACCCCCTGATCTTGTTCCATACCTCCGACGACTGGATGCAGTTGCCCGTCTTTGTCTTCATCGCGAAATATTTCAGACTGCCGTCGCGCAGCGACCCGAGAAATCCATGCCATGTCGCATAGCACTCGCCGCCCGTGTATCCCTCCGGTTTGCAATCGTTCTTCCAGCTCACATCTTCCCCGCCGAGCACCACCGGAATGCCGCTCACAGCACTTTGCAATCCTTTCAGTCCAGAGATCGTGTCCGTCTTCATGACTTTTACTGTCCCATCGTCAAACACGCACAGCGTCGTCATTTTGCGTCCATACGATGACAGCCACTCCGGTTGATTCGATGCCTCGGTGATGATCTCACCATCCGCGCAGAGATTCCCCACCGGAATGGTCGCGCCGCCCTTGAGAATCCCGAAGAAGCCGAGATTGAAATAGTCCCTGATCTTCGTTGTCTTCTTCGCCGCGTCCCACACCTTGATGCGAAACTTCCCCGGCGCGATGTCCACAAAGTGGATACCACTCTTTACGTAATACCTGCTCTTCTCCGTCATAGCCTCCTCAATTCCCTGTGTGATAGCTTTTGCCGCCACCTCCACGAATAAGGGAGAGCTCAACATGAGCTCTCCCTGTGTGTTGTCGATAAAGTCCAGTTCCAGCAGAAGTGCCGGCATATCAGTCTGACGCAGCACGCCAAGCGACTTTCCGAGCGCATCCACATCCACCTTGACGCCGCGGTCTGTGATGCCTGTCGCCGCAAGATAGCTGTCCATGATGCTCCCGGCGATCTCCTTTGACACGCTGTCACTCTTGCGCACAAATGCCGTTGCGCCCCGTGCTTTCCCATTCGAGGCATTGCAGTGGAGTGAAAGGAACAGGTCCGCGCCCCATGCGTTCGCCTGCTTACAGCGGTCGGCGATGACCATATTGCGCTGATCGGTGACTTTGACCTCGTGTCCGGCCTGCTCGAGCTGAGAGCGCAGGGCCTCCGCCACTGAGAGCGCGACATCGCATTCCCGCGTGCCATATGGCCCCACAGCGCCGGTGTCAAAGTATGTAGTCTGCGTCCCGTGGCCGGGGTCTAACCAGAGTTTCATGGCTATTCTCCCTCTGTGGTGTCG
>NZ_JACRSP010000009.1 GCF_014384765.1 Feifania hominis
CCGTTTACGAAATTGGAACAGGTAAAGGGCATTTAACGACGAAACTGGCTAAAATAAGTAAACAGGTAACGTCTATTGAATTAGACAGTCATCTATTCAACTTATCGTCAGAAAAATTAAAACTGAATACTCGTGTCACTTTAATTCACCAAGATATTCTACAGTTTCAATTCCCTAACAAACAGAGGTATAAAATTGTTGGGAGTATTCCTTACCATTTAAGCACACAAATTATTAAAAAAGTGGTTTTTGAAAGCCATGCGTCTGACATCTATCTGATTGTTGAAGAAGGATTCTACAAGCGTACCTTGGATATTCACCGAACACTAGGGTTGCTCTTGCACACTCAAGTCTCGATTCAGCAATTGCTTAAGCTGCCAGCGGAATGCTTTCATCCTAAACCAAAAGTAAACAGTGTCTTAATAAAACTTACCCGCCATACCACAGATGTTCCAGATAAATATTGGAAGCTATATACGTACTTTGTTTCAAAATGGGTCAATCGAGAATATCGTCAACTGTTTACTAAAAATCAGTTTCATCAAGCAATGAAACACGCCAAAGTAAACAATTTAAGTACCGTTACTTATGAGCAAGTATTGTCTATTTTTAATAGTTATCTATTATTTAACGGGAGGAAATAATTCTATGAGTCGCTTTTGTAAATTTGGAAAGTTACACGTTACTAAAGGGAATGTAGATAAATTATTAGGTATACTACTGACAGCTTCCAAGGAGCTAAAGAGGTCCCTAGCGCCTACGGGGAATTTGTATCGATAAGGGGTACAAATTCCCACTAAGCGCTCGGGACCCCTTGTAGGAAAATGTCCTAAGTGTGGCAACAATATTGTATTAAAAAAATCGTTTTAGTGCAGTATCTTAAAATTTTGTATAATAGGAATTGAAGTTAAATTAGATGCTAAAAATTTGTAATTAAGAAGGAGTGATTACCACCGCATTTGCCAGAATCAAATGAGCAAAATTTGATTGTCATTGAAGCGTTTTTAGAAGCTGCGAAGCGATATGCTCGTGGTGGATATGATGTAATTGTAGATGGCATTGTAGGACCGTGGTTTTTAGAGCCGTGGCTCAACATTGTTCAAGAGCATTATGAAGTACACTAAGGGCAAGTAAAGAAGAAACTATGAAGCGAGCTATCGAACGCTCAAAGTTAGACAGAGAAACAAATATTGAATTAGTTGAAACAATGTGGAATCAATTTTCCAATTTAGGAATCTATGAATTAAATGTTATAGATACAACTACGCATTCAATCAAAGATACTGTTTCAGCAGTAAAAGAAAAAATAGTAAGCGGTACGGCCTTACTATTTTAGACAATTCCAGTTTATCGGTGGGATGAAGGTCGGGGAGCCGTCCGCAGACGGCAGGGGCAGCGCCCCTCCGGAGCTGGCAGAGCAGCAGGCACGAGCCGGCAGTGAAGCAGCTCCGGCAACCCCTCCCCTTTAGGGGCGCAAAGCACTTTCACACCGCTGCACCGATGGGGTGGCGGTGTGAAAGTGCTTTTGCGTTACTTTCTCACCAGAAAGTAACAAAGAGGTTGTTTTTAGCGGAAATTTATGATAAAATAGAGGACGGAAGAATAAGCGGAAAGGGGGCGATTTTATGGGAGTTACGATTTCGGGTATGACAGGTGCAGGGAGCATCCGGCACAACAACCGCAGCTTCTCAGCGGCGAATGTAGACCGGAGCCGGACGGAGCAGAACATTGTTTTCTGCAACGAGGATCTGAAGCAGGTCTATCATATGGTCTTTGATGAAGCTCTCGCAGCCTACAACGCAAAGAAAACCAAAACGAGAGATAAGATACCGGACTACTATGAGCATATCCGGCAGAGTAAACAGGAAAAGCTGTTCCATGAAGCGATCTTCCAGATCGGCAACATGAGCGACTGTGGGTGCGGTACGCCGGACGGAGAACGGGCGGCGGCAGCTCTGAAAGATTTTGCGGAGTCTTTTGCAGAACGCAACCCCCATCTGCGGGTGTTCAATATGGTGCTGCACATGGACGAGGCAACGCCCCATCTCCATGTCGATTTTATCCCTGTGGCAACGGAGCAGTCAAGAGGACTTTCTACAAGGGTATCTATGAAACAGGCATTGAAGCAGCAGGGGTTTGTCGGTGTCGGCAGAAAGCAGACCGAATGGGCGGCGTGGATGGAACGGGAGAAAGAAGCTCTGACGGAGATCGCCCAGCGGCACGATTTTGAAATTATCTCTCTCGGCACGAACAGACCGCACATGGACTTGCCGCAGTTCAAGGAAGCGGCTGCGAGGCTGGAAGCGGTGCAGCAGCAGACAGCGGCAGTAGAGCGGGAGGTTGCTGAGCTGGAACGGCAGCGGGACGCTCTGAAAGGCACTGTGCGGCTCTTAAAGGAGGCTGACAGGGTAAATGCACCCCTGCATGATATTCAGCCGGAAAAGACGCTCACAGGGGCAGTAAAGGGCGTGACGGTGGATCAGGTCGAGCAGCTAAAGAAAATGGCACTGCGCAGCGTGACGGATCGGCACAAGGTACAGGAGCTGACGGAGGAAAACACCCGTCTGCGGTCACAGGTGCCGTCCATGAAGAAGCGGCTGGAAGAAGCGCAGCGGCAGCAGAGGCTTGAACAGGAAAACCGGAGGCTGCGCGATGAAAACTATTATCTGCAATCCGAGCTGCAGGAGGAACGCAGCTTCACCGAGCGTCTGACGGACGGCATCGGTCGGATGCTGGACTTCTTGGAAGAACACTTGCCGGAGCGTCTGCGTCCTCTGCTTGAAAAGGCGAGGGAGCTGCTGCCCGATCCGGAGATTGGACAGCAGCAGGAGCAACAGCAGCACCAGCGAGGAATGGGCGGCATGGAGCTGTAAAAGAAGCCTGTCCGGAGGGCTTGAAAATCTCTTTCGGACAGGCTATAATAACAACTGAAAATAGGGAATTGCTGTATTGATAATCTAAGCCCCCTGTAAGGGTACTCCCAACCTATATTTTTTCTCTCTGAAAGGGAGAAAGTCGGAGGGGAAAAGGGGGGTGAGCGGAGGGGTGTTGGAAGTGTGGTAAACCTCGTTAGAGGTTTTCCAAGCCACTGTGGTAAACCCATCGGGTTTTCCATAGTGGCGGCACTTTCAATGCCCCGCAGCGAGGGGGAAAAGGGGGAGGTGACTTTCTCTTTAAGGCGGCGTAGCCGCCGCTCTTTTGCTCCCCCTTTTCCCCCTTCCCGCCCGCAGGCGATCCCCGCCGCAGCGGATTTTCTTTTTGGTACTTTTTCTTTTGTGAGGTGGTAATATGACCGAGAATTA
Source organism: Feifania hominis (assembly GCF_014384765.1). Taxonomy (NCBI): domain Bacteria; kingdom Bacillati; phylum Bacillota; class Clostridia; order Eubacteriales; family Feifaniaceae; genus Feifania; species Feifania hominis. The sequence continues at coordinate 3,303 of NZ_JACRSP010000009.1, forward strand.
TCGAGGCTGCTACGAGTATTTGAGCGCACAATATCCGGAGGTCGGAGGCTATGAGTTTTATAAAGAGCTGTTTCCGGACAATGAGAACTCCGGAGAACGGCACACGGATTTTTCCCATCCGAACGCTGTGTATCTGTATCGGGACGAACAGAGCGAGGATAAGAAGCTCCGGCGCAGGAAGATGTATAACGACACATGGGAACAGGATTACATGGAGTTTGTCGAGGGGAACAGCCTTACTTTGTGCAGCGGTCTTGCATATCGCAGAAAGGAGAACAGGCTGGAGAACGCCCAGCGGATGTATGCTCTGATCTTCGATCTGGATGGCGTAGGTCTTGCCGAGCTGCGCAACCTCTTTCTGCGCTTTGGCGGCGATCCGGAGCGAGTGCGCCGGTTGCCGATGCCGACTTTCCTTGTTCTGTCGGGGACAGGGCTGCATATCTACTATGTTTTCCAGCAGCCGATTGACCTATACCCGAATATAAAAATTCAGCTTAAAAGTCTGAAATATGACCTCACTTTCCGGCTATGGGAGTATGGCAGCACTTCGCAGGTCAAGGCGATCCAGTATCAATCCATCAATCAGAGCTTCCGCATGGTGGGCAGCATCAATGACAAGCATGGGACGGAGCTGGTCGCTTTCCGTACCGGAGAACGGGTAACGCTGGATTATCTGAACGCCTACGCAAAGCCAGAAAACAGGGTGGATGTCAATAAGCCTTTCAGCCCATCCAAAATGACACGAGCTGAGGCGAGGGAGGCATATCCGGAGTGGTATGAGCGTGTTGTTGTGAGAGGCGAGAAAGGACGCAAGAAGTGGGATATTGCCGGAAAGGTGCATGGTGATGATCCGTATGCGCTCTACCATTGGTGGCTGCGGCAGATCGGAGAGATAAAGGGCGGGCATCGGTATTTCTTTTTGATGTGCCTTGCTATCTATGCTTACAAATGCGGTGTGTCGAAGCAGCAGCTCCGGCAGGATATGAAAGAGGCTTTTGATGATCTGCAGATGGTGAAGCATGAGAACGCATTGACCGAGGAAGATATACGGAGTGCGCTGGAAGCCTACGACAAGGAGTATTACAATTTCACGATTTCCGATATTGAAGCTCTGACCGATGTTCGCATCGAGCGCAACAAGAGGAATGGTAGATCACAGAAAGAGCATTTGAAAAGAGCAAGGGCGGTGCAGGAAGTGGATTATCCTGGCGGCACATGGAGAAGAAAAGGGGCAGAAGAAAAGAAAGCGCAAGTCTATGCGTGGCGGCAGGAGCATCCAGAGGGACGCAAGGCCGATTGTCATAGGGACACCGGACTTGATCCGAAAACGATCCGCAAATGGTGGGACACCGTACCGGAGGGGCATATAACGGTCAAAATACGCCCATCACAGGCTTTGAGCGATCTGTTGGTGGAGGAATTTAAGAAAGGGCTGTAAACGCCCCAGAAACGCCCTACAAGGCGTTTTCGGGGCGGGTAAGGGTTTTTATATTACCCCACCGAAAACGAGGCTTGAAAACCGCGCGAAATAAGGCTTTTTCACCCCCTAAATGTACACGCTGCGGTGTTAGCATATAGAAAGCACTGTTCATAGAAAAGTTGCAAAAAAACATTTGCAATGCACTTGCAAATGTCACGAATATTGAATATAATATTAGTGCAAGCTAAAAATGACGAGGAAAGGAGTGCTATTATGGCTAAAGGAAATATGACGATAAGAATGGAGCCGGAGCTGAAAGCACAGGCGGCAGCTCTCTTTAAGTCCCTCGGAATGGATTTGAGTACGGCAACGGGTATTTTTTATCGACAGGCACTTAGGTGTCATGGACTTCCCTTTGAAGTCAAGGTTGACGAGCCGAATGCTGTTACCTATGCGGCGATGGAGGCGGCAGAAAAGGGAGAGGATATGTATGGTCCGTTTGATAGCGTTGCAGATCTGATGGAGGCGCTGAATGCTTAAGCCGGAGTTTTCGGGGCAGTTCAAACGAGATTACAAGCTTGCGATCAAGAGAGGCTGCGATCCGAAGAAGTTGGAGGAAGTGATCACGCTGTTGTGTAACGAGCAGCCGTTGCCGGAGGCGTATCGAGATCATGCTCTCACTAATTCCAGAAATTATAAGGACATGAGAGAATGTCACATCGAGCCGGACTGGCTGTTGGTCTATAAAGTTGTTCGGCAGACTTTGATTTTGAAATTGATAAGGACGGGATCTCATAGCGATTTGTTTTGAGATTAACTCCGGATGAAAGAGTGGTGATGATATTTGGCGGGTGTAATAACGGAAATTGCAATAGAATGTGGCGTGTCGGAACAGGCAGTTCGTGCATGGTGTAGGCGAAACCATGTTGCGAAAGATGCGAAAGGAAGTTTCGCAATCAGCGAAAGTCAAAAAACCGCCATATATCAGCATTATTTAGGTGTTGAACGAAAGCAAGTTTCGCAACAGGCGAAAGCAAGTTGCGAAACTTGCGAAACCACTTTGATCGCTATGCTGCAGGGAGAATTAGACCGGAAAAGCGAGCAACTTGCTGTAAAGGACAAGCAGATCGAGGAACTGAACGCAAGGTTGGCGGAGGTCAGCTCGGCGTTGGTGACGGCACAGCAGACTGCGGCAGCGGCCCAGGCTCTCCATGCTGGGACAATGCATCAGCAGCTTCTTTCCGGCAAGTCCGGAGCCGATCAGCCGGAGCGTGAGACAGAACCGGTTCAAAAGCGTAGCTGGTTTAGTAGGTTCTTTGGGGACTAAACAGAACGACAAATCGGGAATTTGTGGAGGTAAAATATAGATGAATCAAGGTAGAATTATTGTAATCACAGGTGCGCCGGGGACAGGAAAAACTACAACGGCATCTGTTGTTGCAAAAGAATCAGATTTGGAAAAGTCTGTGCATATGCACACAGATGACTTTTATCATTATTTGAGTAAAGGGGCAATACATGAACAAAAATATAAAATATTCTCAAAACTTTTTAACGAGTGAAAAAGTACTCAACCAAATAATAAAACAATTGAATTTAAAAGAAACCGATACCGTTTACGAAATTGGAACAGGTAAAGGGCATTTAACGACGAAACTGGCTAAAATAAGTAAACAGGTAACGTCTATTGAATTAGACAGTCATCTATTCAACTTATCGTCAGAAAAATTA
>NZ_JACRSP010000011.1 GCF_014384765.1 Feifania hominis
ATGAACTTTATGAGGACTCACATAAAGAGAACCGAAAAATGGTCAAGTTACAAAGAGCACAAGGGGAATGCCTTGGCACTGAGAGCCGATGAAGGACGCGACAAGCTGCGATAAGCTTCGGGGAGCTGCAAATGAGCATTGATCCGGAGATTTCCGAATGGGGAAACCTACCACGGGACATGCCGTGGTAACATGCGTTGAATCCATAGGCGTATGTAGGGAACCGCCTGAACTGAAACATCTAAGTAGGGCGAGGAAAAGTAATCAAAAGAGATTCCGCTAGTAGTGGCGAGCGAACGCGGAAGAGGCCAAACCGGAGGTAGCAATACCTCCGGGGTTGCGGACAGCGACATTCGGACTGAAACTAGCCGAACTGCATGGGAAGGCAGGCCGTAGAAGGTGAGAGACCTGTAGGCGAAAGTTAGAGGAAAGATAGCTGAATCCAGAGTACCGCCGGGCACGTGGAATCCGGTGGGAAGCCGGGGGGACCACCCTCCAAGCCAAAATACTACTCAGTGACCGATAGTGAAGCAGTACCGTGAGGGAAAGGTGAAAAGAACCCCGGGAGGGGAGTGAAAAGAACCTGAAACCTTGTGTTTACAAGCACACAGAGAGCGTTAAAGCTCGATGTGGTACTTTTTGTAGAACGGTCCGGCGAGTTTATGTTAGCAGCAAGGTTAAGGGCATCATGTCTGGAGCCGAAGCGAAAGCGAGTGTGAAAAGCACGTAAAGTTGCTGATATAAGACCCGAAACCGGGTGACCTACCCATGTCCAGGGTGAAGTAAGGGTAAAACCTTATGGAGGCCCGAACGCACGTTCGTTGAAAAGACCGGCGATGAGGTGTGGGTAGCGGAGAAATTCCAATCGAACCCGGAGATAGCTGGTTCTCCCCGAAATAGCTTTAGGGCTAGCGTTTGAATAGATTACCGGAGGTAAAGCACTGAATGGTCTAGGGGCCGATAAGGTTACCAAAACCTATCAAACTCTGAATGCCGGATAATCGTTTTCAGGCAGTCAGACTACGTGAGATAAGTCTCGTGGTCAAAAGGGAAACAGCCCAGACCCACAGCTAAGGTCCCAAATGCATGTTAAGTGTAGAAGGATGTGGGATTGCGAAGACAACCAGGATGTTGGCTTAGAAGCAGCCACTCATTCAAAGAGTGCGTAACAGCTCACTGGTCGAGTGGTCCTGCGCCGAAAATATAACGGGGCTAAACATGCAACCGAAGCTTGGGCTTGTACAGCAATGTACAGGGGTAGGGGAGCGTCGTATTGTAGGGCGAAGCATGAGCGAGAGCACATGTGGACGAGATACGAGTGAGAATGCCGGAATAAGTAGCGAGAATTATGTGAGAATCATAATGGCCGAAAATCTGAGGTTTCTTGGGGAAGGTTCGTCCGCCCAAGGTAAGCCGGAAGCTAAGACGAGGCCGAAAGGCGTAGCCGATGCACATACGGTAGATATTCCGTAGCCACCGAAACTGTTAAGCCAGAGGACACTTTTGAATAGACTGACCCATCCGTTGGTTGAGATGGGCGTAAGGGACCGAAATTTAGTAGGGAAGCAGTCGATGTCAAGAGGCGAGAAAAGTCTGGTGTATTGGTAAGGTGTCCGTACCGCAAACCGACACAGGTAGATGAGGAGAGAATCCTAAGGCCAGCGGGAGAAGGGTTGTTAAGGAACTCGGCAAGTTGACCCTGTAACTTAGGGAGAAGGGGTACCACGCGAGTGGTCGCAGTGAATAGGCCCAGGCGACTGTTTAGCAAAAACACAGGTCTCTGCTAAATCGAAAGATGAAGTATAGGGGCTGACACCTGCCCGGTGCTGGAAGGTTACGAGGAGATGTTAGGGGCAACCCGAAGCATTGAATTTAAGCCCCAGTAAACGGCGGCCGTAACTATAACGGTCCTAAGGTAGCGAAATTCCTTGTCAGGTAAGTTCTGACCCGCACGAATGGTGTAACGATCTGGGCACTGTCTCAACAACCCGCCCGGTGAAATTGTAGTACTGGTGAAGATGCCAGTTACCCGCGACTAGACGGAAAGACCCCATGGAGCTTTACTGTAGCTTGATACTGGATTTCGGTATTGCATGTACAGAATAGGTGGGAGGCTTGGAAACCAGGACGCCAGTCTTGGCGGAGCCACCTTTGGGATACCACTCTTGTGATACTGGAATTCTAACCTGCACCCATGAATCTGGGTGGGGGACACTGTCAGGTGGGCAGTTTGACTGGGGCGGTCGCCTCCAAAAGAGTAACGGAGGCGTTCAAAGGTTCGCTCAGCACGGACGGGAATCGTGCATAGAGTGCAAACGCAGAAGCGAGCCTAACTGCGAGAGAGACATTTCGAGCAGTAACGAAAGTTGGAGTTAGTGATCCGGCGGTATGTGAGTGGAAATGCCGTCGCTCAACGGATAAAAGCTACCCTGGGGATAACAGGCTGATCTCCCCCAAGAGTTCACATCGACGGGGAGGTTTGGCACCTCGATGTCGGCTCATCGCATCCTGGGGCTGTATTCGGTCCCAAGGGTTTGGCTGTTCGCCAATTAAAGCGGTACGCGAGCTGGGTTCAGAACGTCGCGAGACAGTTCGGTCCCTATCTGTCGTGGGCGCAGGATATTTGAAGGGAGCTGTCCTTAGTACGAGAGGACCGGGATGGACGCACCAATGGTGCACCAGTTGTCACGCCAGTGGCACGGCTGGGTAGCTAAGTGCGGAAGGGATAAACGCTGAAGGCATCTAAGCGTGAAGCCCCCCCTGAGATGAGATATCCCATCCAGCAATGGAGTAAGACCCCTTGAAGACTACAAGGTTGATAGGCCGGAGGTGTAAGTGCAGTAATGTATTTAGCTGACCGGTACTAATAGGTCGAGGACTTGACCTTACTACGGTTTGATTTGTGAGTTCTGCCTCTTCTCTTTTCATTCAATTTTGAGGGTGTGAAC
>NZ_JACRSP010000012.1 GCF_014384765.1 Feifania hominis
ATTAATTCTAACACATGAGGAGGAATGTGGAATATGCCATATGATGCAGACGAGACCATCGTCTACAACAGCAAGACCGGCCGGTGGGAGACCATGACCGGCAAACCTGTCAACATGCCGCCCGAGATGACGGCGAAGCAGACGGCATCCACTGCTGCTTCGGCTGCGGGCAGCGCAGCGAACGCTGTTGTTGCCGCTCTTGGCGGCAACAACAAGGCGGAGTCTGCGAGTGAAAAGTCAAAGTCCAAAGCCACGGGAACCCTTTCACTGTCGCAGAAGCCGCTGGGGATGGACATACCGAAGCTCACACAGACGCCCGCATCAACAAAGACGCCGAGCAGGCAGACCAACAACCCGCTGCTGAAGGATTTTGCAGCAAAGGACTTTTCCGTCAAATCGGACATACGGGCGAGCATCTATGATGATCCAACCGAGGTGGGGCTCGCCAAAATGGCCCATGAGAATTACCTGACAATGGAACAGATCGACAAGGGGATTGGGGATCTTAAGGAGTATGTCAAGGACAACAAGCCCCAGAGAAGCTATGGAATTCTGTCCCACCCGGAGAAATTGCCCTATTACAGCCTTGAGAGCGACGCAAAGAAACTGGAAAACGAATACAACGCCGAACGACGTGCACTTGAGAGAGAACGGCAGGCGATTCTGGCTGCCATCACCCACGAGAGCAACCCCTATGCCGAACAGTTCAAACCCCATGGCACGACCTACGTGGAAAGCCTGTCGGATGAAGGCGAACTGGAATCGGTGCGGGAGAGAAACCGAGAGCAACATGATCTGTACTACTGGAACCAGAATCTGGACGGGCAGATCAATACGCTGAACGCGGCGCTGAGTTATTACAACACACGCAATCTGGAGTTTGCGGCAAACGGCGAACAGGGCTATTATGATACATCCGGCCTTGTCGCACAGATTGACGATCTCAAGCTGCAAAAGGACAAAAATCTCAAACAGATGACCATGTGGATACCGCGTTGACGGATCTGTCATATGGGGCAATCCGGGATCCGGATTATCAGGCCCATGTGACAAGCGGGAAAAAGACCATTTCAGCCGACGAGGCATATTTGCTTGTCCCTGATGAGAATGGAAGGATAGAGATTCCGAATATTGTTGAGTTTACCTTTCAGAATCCGGACTGGCAGCCGCACTCAAGTGTCATCATCAACCCGGTCAGGGAGGAGTATCTGTATCTGTCAGCCGAAGAGCGCCAGGTGTATGCCGCGCTGCTCGGCGCAGGGAAGAAAGAACAGGCCGCCCGGTTTCTTGAGCTGCTGGAACGACCTCTCAATGCCCGCCGCCAACTCGCCCAAAATGAGAATCTTGCTCGGTACTGCGATGAGCATCCCATCGCCGCAACCATGATTAATATCTCGAGCGCACTGCTGATGCCCATTGAGTTGATCCAGATACTGGGCGAGGCCGTACAGCTCAAAGGCAGCAAAAAGCCTGAGGCAAAGCTGGGTATGGACCCGAACAGCAGCGCCTTTCAGTTCACTCAGGCAAACCGCGTGGTGCGCGATACGGTCACGGCGGACATGGGCACAGTGGGAAAAGTGGCCTATGACCTGGTGACCGGCGCGGGGCAGGGAATCCTCGGCTTTGCCGTGGGCGGCCCCGCAGCGGCAAATGTGATCTTCTCCAGCAAAAACGCCGCGCAAACTGCCCATGAGATCGCCGGGCGCGGCGGTACTCCCGAACAGGTATTGTTGGGGGC
>NZ_JACRSP010000013.1 GCF_014384765.1 Feifania hominis
ACCGCAAGGGGGGCGCTGCCGAAGGTGGGTCTAGCGATTGGGGTGAAGTCGTAACAAGGTAGCCGTATCGGAAGGTGCGGCTGGATCACCTCCTTTCTAAGGAGAACCGGTCAGAGATGGCCAAGACTTCTATTGGTCGATTGAGAGAGTCTACTCTCCCAGTTACATTGTTTAATTTTGAAGGCCCACGGCTTTCTTACAAAATTGCATAAGACTTTTACACGGGGGTGTAGCTCAGCTGGGAGAGCACCTGCCTTGCAAGCAGGGGGTCAGCGGTTCGATTCCGCTCATCTCCACCACTGGGCTTCTTTTTGGATGAACCAGCCGCCTGTTGTAAAAGCCCGTTACATGGGCTCATAGCTCAGGTGGTTAGAGCGCGCGCCTGATAAGCGCGAGGTCGGTGGTTCGAGTCCACTTGAGCCCACCACAGCTTTCCTGTGAAAGCTGAAGCAATTTTGTTTGCACCTTGAAAATTGAATGAAGAGAGTACGAGGTAAAGCGAAGAAAGAAGAAACGCGGAAGAGTACAATTTCACTGAAGCGACAAACTTTATGAACTTTATGAGGACTCACATAAAGAGAACCGAAAAATGGTCAAGTTACAAAGAGCACAAGGGGAATGCCTTGGCACTGAGAGCCGATGAAGGACGCGACAAGCTGCGATAAGCTTCGG